>NZ_JBEXDZ010000079.1:0-41380 GCF_040606085.1 Streptomyces sp. NPDC005485
CCGGCATCGACACGACCGGCCACCCGGCGGACCGCGTCATCAATCCCGCCTACCTGACGACGGGCTCAGGCCGGACAGCCCCTCCGGGCGCCCTTCCCGGGCAATCGGCTAGGACAGGCAGTTGGTCGCGCTCGCGTGTGCCGGATCGAGGGCGTTCGCCACCTCGTGGTACGCGACGCGGTCGAGGAGCCCGATCGTCACGTGCTCGGAGAGATCGATCGCGCACAGGTCCTGGAGCAGGACGTTGTGGACGTCGGATCCGCTGAGGAACTGCGAGCGGTACGGCGTGACCACCTCGTCGTACTTGGTGGCGATGACCGTGTAGTGGACGCCCGCGACGGTGTCGCCGCCGGCGTTGAGCTTGGTCAGGAACGCGGACCCGGCGACCTGGTCGGCGAGGCCCGGCGCGCCCGAGGACAGCGCGTCCGCGGCGCCCGGGAAGTAGGGCAGCAGGTTGGCCAGCCCGGAGAGGGTGGTGCCGTGGTTGTCGGGGGCGATGCCGACGAGGGCGTTCACCTTGGCGGCTCCGCCGAGGAACTTCAGGTAGTAGCGGGGCATCATCCCGCCCTGCGAGTGGCCTACGAGGTCGGCCTTCGCGGCGCCGGTCGCGGCCAGCACCCGGTCGACGAAGACCTGGAGCTGCCCGGCCGACTTGTCGATGGGACCGAGGCCGTTGAAGAACGGGACGTTCGGCAGCTGGCCGTAGTCGAGGGAGAAGACGCAGTAACCGCGGTTCTCCAGGTACGGCGCGAGGGCCAGCCAGTTGTCGACGGAGTTTCCGAGGGTGCCGTGCACGAGGACGACGGGGCGGGGGTGGGCCGCGGACGGCTTGCAGGAGTAGTCGTTCCAGCCGGTGCTGGGAGCGGAGTCGGCTCGGGCGGTGGCGGCTGCGGGGACGGCGGTGACGGCGGCGGCCAGCAGTACGGCGGCCAGCGGTCCGAGAGCTCTCTTCCAGGGCAGCATCGTGTGATCTCCTTGCGGCTCAAGGGAGTTGCGACGGCGTACGCCCTGTGATCCGGATCACGAGGATGCTGTTCACTCGTCAAGTTACGAGTGAGTAGTGCAAGTGTGAAGTTACGCGTCAGTAAAAACTTCCAGTGTTAGTTACGTTCGAGTTGAACTCGTCCGAGAACACGGGCAAGCACCGACAAACCATCACCAGGCGGGCCTGATAGGACCATAGGGTGCGATGCGCAGCAACTGATCGCGCAACACGCGCACTTCACCCTCCCCGAGCAGCTCGACCCACGGACGGACCGCGTCGGCCGCCGCCGCCTCCGCGGCGCGCGTGCAGGCCCAGCCGAGGTCGGTGAGCACCAGCAGGCGGGCGCGCGCGTCATCGGGATGCGGCCGCCGTTCGACGTACCCCTTGCGCACCAGCTCGTCGACGAGCTGACTCGCGGCCTGCTTGGTGACGCCGAGGTGGGCGGCGAGGTCGGTGACCGTCGCCCCGGCAGGGGCGAGCCGGGTGAACGCGAAGCCGTGCGCGGGCCGCACTCCCTCGAATCCGCGGGCGACCACACCGTCGTTGATGCGCTGGGTCAGCTCGCCGGCGGCGGCGAGCAGGGCTGCGGACAGGGCCAGGGCCTCGGAATTCTGCACGGGAGCATTGAAACACCCTTGACACAGTGGTCAAGCAGCTTGACTATAGAGCGACATAGTCAAGCTGCTTGACCACTTTCCGAGGAGAAAACCTTGCCCATCGTCCATTCGTCCGAAGCCGTCACCCACGAGATCCACGGCGCCCGTTTCGTCTCGTACGCCACTCCTCTCAGCGGCAGCAAGGAGCTGTGCGCCTGGCGCGGCGAGATCCCGGCCGGAACGAAGGCCCCCCTGCACACCGTCAACCGTGAGGAGATCTTCCACCTGCTCGGCGGCGAGCTGCTGATCACGCTCGACGGCCGCACCGAGCGCATCACCGCGGGCGACACGGTGATCATCAACCCCGGCGCGACCTTCGGCGTCGAGAACCCGACCGGGGAGACCGCGATCTCCTGGGTCACCACGTCCATCGGCCTGGAGGCGGAGCTGGCCGACGGCACCCGGATCGTTCCGCCGTGGGCCAACTGATCCGGAGCCGCCGGCGGATCACGCGGCCAGCGTCCCCGGCACGATCACATGCGGGCCGAACTTCGCCCGCGCCCGGTCCGCGACCTCCTCGATTCTGCGGACCTTCTCGTCCACCGGGTCGAAGGTGAGCTGGTGGGAGGCCTGTTCGGCGGGGCCCAGCCCCTCGGCGCGCAGGGCGATCGAGCGGACCCGGGCGCGCTGCAGGCCGAGTGCCTCGTACATGCGGTACGCCGTGGCGGTGAGCGCCGAGGAGTGGGCGGTCGGTTCCTTGAGGGTGCGGCTGCGGGTGGTCGCAGACCGGTCGGCGTAGCGCACGGTGAGGGTCAGGGTGCGGCAGACCTTCTCCAGGGCGCGCAGCCGGGTGCCCAGTTCCTCGGCGGCGGAGAGCAGCGCACGACGGTGCCGGTCCGGGTCCAACTCGTCGTGGTTGAAGGGGCGTTCGGTGGCGAGAGCGCGCGAGGTGGCGTTCGGTACGACGCGGCCGCGGTCGATGCCGGACGCCTTCTCGTGCAGTTCGCGGCCGGTGCGCGCGCCGGTGAGGCGTTGCAGGGTGGACAGAGGTGCGGCGGCGACCTTGCCGAGGGTGTCGAGGCCGTACTCGCACAGGGTGCGGGCGGTGGCGGAGCCGACTCCGGGCAGGGTGGCGACGGGCCGCTCGGCGAGGAACTCCGCGACGGCGCCCGGCTCTTCGGGCACCACGCAGGTCATGCCGGGGGCGGACGCACGCAGGGCCATCCGCGCGAGCATCGGTCCCGGCCCGGCGCCGATCACACAGTCGATGCCGTATCTGGCCAGCGCCCGCACCCGGATCAGCGAGGCGAACTCCACGGTCCCCCGCCCGAAGTACCGTTCGGCGCCCCGCAGGTCCACCAGCGCACCATCGGGCGGCAGCGCCTCGACGACGGGCGTGAACTCCTCCAGGAGGCCGAGGAGTTGAGGCAGCACGGCCTCCCGCGTCGAAGGCAGTTGGAAACGTACGCAGAGGATGGTCATCCCGCACTCCCCGGACTCTGGTGCCACAGCTTCTTTCCGCCCGCGGGCCCTTCACCCGCGGGGCGCAGATCGGCCCAGGGGTGCATCACATACCCCGTGGACATACGGATCTGCCTGCTCTCCTTCGCCTCTGCCTGCTCCGGTACCGGCTCCGCGAGCCGCGCCGCCACCAGGTCGATGCCGCCCTCGGCGCGCAGTTCGACGAGTTCGGCGAGGTTCCAGGCGGCCGCGCCCACCACGCTGAGGCTGCGCGGGCCGCGGCGCTGGACGACACCGCGCACCAGCAGCAGCCAGGAGTGGAAGACGGTGTGGGCGCAGGCGTCGTGCGAGTCGTCGAAGAAGGCGAGGTCGACCAGGCCGGTGCCGTCGTCCAGCGTGCTGAAGATGACCCGCTTGCCGGAGCGGATCGGCGGGGTCTGGGTGGCCGCCTTGGCGCCCGCGACAAGGACCGTCTCGCCGTGCCGCGCCTCGCGCAGCCGACGGGCCGTCACCACGCCCAACTCGTCCAGGAACTCCCGGTGGTCGTCCATCAGGTTGCGCGAGGCGTCCATGGAGAGCACGCCCAGCTCGGCGCTGAGTTTCTCCGCCGAGGAGAGGTCGGGCAGCCCGGCCGAGGCGGTCTTCCGGCCGCCGGACAGCGGGAGTTGGCCCCCGCGAGCGCCGCGCGCACCCCGGTGCAGTTCGGTCAGGTGCAGTTGCAGGTCACGGCGGTTGGCGCCGAACGCGTCCAGTGCGCCGACCTGGGCGAGCCGCTGCGCGAGCGGCCGGCTCGGCCGGGCCCGCTCCCAGAAGTCGAGCAGCGAGGCGTACGGCTGCCCGTCCGCGATCCGCGCCGCCTCGGCCTCGCTGATGCCGTGCACGTCCGAGAGCGCCAGCCGCACGCCCCATCGGCCAGGAGCATCAACCGATTCAGACACCAGTTCGATACGGTGGGCGACCGCCGACCGGTTCACGTCCAACGGCAGCACCGGCACCCCGCGCCGCCGCGCGTCCGCCAGCAGCAGCCGCTTCGGGTACATCCCGGGGTCGTGCGTGAGCAACCCCGCGTAGAACGCGGCCGGGTGATGGGCCTTCAGCCACGCCGACTGGTAGGTCGGTACGGCGAAGGCGACCGCGTGCGCCTTGCAGAAACCGTACGACCCGAAGGCCTCGACGATCTCCCAGGTGCGCGCGATGGTCTCCGCGTCGTACCCGCGCACGGCCGCGTTCTGCGCGAACCAGAAGCGGATCCGCCCCTGCGACTCCGGGTCGGACAGCCCGCGTCGCGCACGGTCCGCCTCGCCGCGCCCGCAGCCGGTCATGATGTCGATGATGTCGATGATCTGCTCGTGGAAGACGACGACTCCGTACGTCTCCTTCAGCGGCTTCTCCAGGTCCGGGTGCGGGTAGCGCACGGGCGCCCGGCCGTGCCGTGCCTCGATGAACGGCCGCACCATGTCGGCGGCGACCGGGCCCGGCCGGAAGAGCGAGATGTCGACGACGAGGTCGTGGAAGGTAGCGGGCTGAAGGCGTCCGACCAGGTCCCGCTGGCCCGGCGACTCGATCTGGAAGCAGCCCAACGTCTCGGTGGACTGGATGAGCCGGTACGTCGCCGGGTCGCCCGGCGGCACCGCGTCCAGGTCCGGGGAGACCCCCGTAGCCCGCTCCACCTCGGCCACCGCGTGCGCCATCGCGGACTGCATCCGCACGCCGAGCACATCCAGCTTGAGCAGCCCGAGGTCCTCTACGTCCTCCTTGTCGAACTGCGCCATGGGAAACCCCTCGCCACTGGTCGGCATCACCGGCGTACGGGCGAGGAGCGAGGCGTCGGAGAGGAGGACCCCGCACGGGTGCATGGCGACGCCGCGCGGGAGGGCGTCGAGTGCCTCGACCAGCTCCCACAGCCGTCCGTACTTCTCCTTCTCCCCTGCGAGAGCCCGGAGTTCGGGCAGTTCGTCCATCGCCGCGCGGGCGTCGCGGGCCCGGATGTGCGGGAAGGACTTGGCGATCCGGTCGATGTCGGCCGGGTCCAAGGAGAGGGCGGCGCCCACGTCGCGGATCGCGTGGCGGACACGGTACGTCTCGGGCATCGCGACGGTCGCGACCCGTTCGGTCCCGAACCGGCCGATGATCGCGCGGTACACCTCCAGGCGGCGCGCGGACTCCACGTCGATGTCGATGTCGGGCAGCACGGAGCGACGCTCGGACAGGAAGCGCTCCATCAGCAGCCCGTGCTCGACGGGGTCGGCGTGCGCGATGCCGAGGAGGTGGTTGACGAGGGAGCCCGCGCCGGAACCGCGTGCGGCGACCCGGATGCCCATCTTCCGTACGTCGTCCACGACCTGAGCGACCGTCAGGAAGTAGGAGGCGAAGTCGTGGTGGGCGATGATGTCCAGTTCGCGGTGCATCCGCTCCCAGTACGCACGCCGGCCGGTGTAGCCGCGCAGCACCATGCCCGCCGCGGCCCGGGAGGCCAGGGCGCGCTGGGCGGTGCGACGGCCGGCGCCGACGAGGTGCGGTTCGGGGAAGTGGACGGTGCCGATGCCGAGGTCGTCCTCGGGGTCGACGAGGCACTCGGCGGCCGTGGCTTCGGTCTGTTCGAGCAGACGGTGGGCGGTGTCGCGGCGGTAGCCCGCGGCCTCGACGATCCGTTCGGCGGCGCCCAGCATGGCGGTCGCGTCCTTGAGCCATGCCTCGCCGGAGTCCAGCTCGCGGCGGGGGTCGACGGGAACGAGGCGACGGGCGGCGTCCAGGACGTCGGCGACCGGGCCCATGCCGGGGTCGGCGTACCGGACGGCGTTGCCGAGCACGGGCCGCACCCGCTGCTCGGCGGCGAAGCCGACGGTGCGGGCGGCGAGCCGCAGCGAACCGGGACCGGTGCCCGTGCGCCCGTGCCAGACGGCTTCGAGGCGCAGGGCGTCGCCGTAGATCTCCCGCCAGGGTGCGAGCAGCCTCGCGGCCCGGTCGGGGCGGCCCGCGGCGAGGGCGCGGCCGACATCGGAGGAGGGGCCGAGCAGCACGGTCAGGCCTTCGGCGTGGTTGTCCGGCCAGGGCAGCAGCGGTGGGCCCTCGCCCTCGCCGGCATGCGCCGCCGTAACGATTCTGCAGAGGTCGGCCCAGCCGGCCGCGCCGTCCCGGGCAAGGAAGGTCACGCGGGGCGTGGACTCATCGACGAAGGCGCCGCCACGGACCGGGGTGCGCCGCTTCTGCCCCTCGGCGGGCACCCCGCGCTCCCCGCGCCCGGATTCCTGCACCGCGAGCTCCGCCCCGAACAGCGGACGGATGCCCGCCTTCGCGCAGGCCTTGGCGAACCGGACCGTGCCCGCGAGGGTGTCCCGGTCGGTGAGTGCGAGGGCGTCCATGCCCTGCCCGGAGGCGCGCTCGGCGAGGCGCTCCGGGTGCGAGGCGCCGTATCGCAGGGAGAACCCGGAGGCGGTGTGCAGATGCGTGAAACCCGGCACACGCACCTCCAGTCCCAGGGGCTCACCGGCGAGCCCCGCCGAGTCTTCGAACATTCGTTCCCAACATTCCCACCCCCACCATAGACCAATTTTCGAACTGTTGTACGACATCCATTCGGACCCGTCCCACCTGCACGAACACCACCCGGACCGGACCGTGGGGTCATGACGCAGACAGCCGACGCCGACACCCCGCGCACCTCCTTCCTCGCCGAGGTGAAGGGGGCGGTCACCCCGCGGGCCACCCTGCTCGTCATCGGTGCGATCGCCCTGCAGCTGCTCTTCATCGCCTCCTACGTGGGCGCCCTGCACCACCCGAAGCTCAAGGACGTGCCCTTCGGAGTCGTCGCGCCTCAGGTGGCTGCCGAGCAGGCCGTGACCCGGCTGAAGCAGATCCCGGGCAAGCCGCTGGACCCGCGGGCGGTCACCGACGCCGCCACGGCGCGGAAGCAGATCATGAACCGTGACATCGACGGCGCCCTGGTGATCAACCCGGCGGGCACCACCGACACGCTCCTGGTCGCCTCCGGTGGCGGCAGCGCCCTCGCCCATGCCCTGGACACGCTCATGACCACGCTGGAGAAGACCGAGCGGCGCACGGTGCGGACCGTCGACGTGGCCCCGGCCTCCTCCCAGGACTTCGACGGACTCTCGTCCTTCTACCTGGTCGTGGGCTGGTGCGTGGGCGGCTACCTCTCCGCCTCGATCCTGGCGATCAGCAGCGGCGCCCGGCCCGCCAACCCGCTCCGCGCGGTGATCCGGCTGGTGGTGATGGCGCTCATCGCGGTCATCGGCGGGATCGGCGGCGCGGTCATCGTCGGACCGATCCTCGGCGCCCTGCCCGGCAGTGTCTGCGCCCTGTGGGGCCTGGGCGCCCTGATCATCTTCGCGGTCGGCGCGGCCACGCTCGCCCTGCAGGGCCTCTTCGGGATCGTCGGTATCGGCCTGGCCATCCTGCTGATCGTCATCGCGGGCAACCCGAGCGCGGGCGGCGCCTTCCCGCTGCCGATGCTGCCGCCGTTCTGGCGGGCGATCGGCCCGGCCCTGCCGCCGGGCGCGGGCACCTGGACGGCTCGCTCGATCGCGTACTTCAGGGGCAACGACGTCACCGCCTCTCTGCTGGTCCTCTCCGCATGGGCGGTCGCCGGAACCGGCATCACGCTGGCGGCGGCCTCGCTGCGCAGAAGGCGCGAGACCGTCTGAGGCCGGCGTTCGTCGCCGGAAAGAATCCCGCCCCCGCAGCCTGCGCGGGGGCGGGACCAGAGCACCGCGGCCCGGGGAATTCCCGGGAGCCGGTGCTCTGCCGGGTCGGTGAGTCCGTCAGCCGATCTGGGCGCCGAAGGCCGAGAGCGCCTCGGTGACCGGCTGGAAGAAGGTCTCGCCGCCCGCGGTGCAGTCGCCGCTGCCACCGGAGGTGAGGCCGATCGCGGTGTCACCGGCGAAGAGCGAGCCGCCGCTGTCGCCCGGCTCGGCGCAGACGTCGGTCTGGATGAGCCCGTTGACGACGTCGCCGTTGCCGTAGTTCACGGTGGCGTCCAGGCCCTTGACCGTGCCGTCGTGCACCTGGGTCGTGGAGCCGCTGCGGGTCACCTTCATGCCGACGGTCGCGTCGCCCGCCTTGGTGATCGCCTGGCTGGAGCCGTTGTAGAGGTCGACCTCGCTCGGGTGGGCGGTGTCGGAGGTGTACTTGACCAGGCCGAAGTCGTTGTCCGGGAAGCTGGACTGCTCGTTCGTGCCGATCTGGTTGCCGCTGGAGTCCGACCAGGTGGAGATCGCCTCGGTGCAGTGCCCGGCGGTGATGAAGTACGGCTGGCCGCCCTTGACCACGTTGAAGCCGAGCGAGCAGCGCCCGCCGGAGCCGCTGATGGCGTCACCGCCCGCGATGAAGGGCTTGAACTCCCCCTTCGTGCGCTGGAGTTCGGTGGTGGCGCCGAGGCCGTCGACGACCTTGGTGAGCTTGGCCCACTCGGCAGCGGAGACGGTGCGGTCCGCGGTGACGACGACCTTGTTGGTCTCCGGGTCGGTCGCCCACGAGGTGCCGGGGATGGTCGCGTCCTGCCGGAGCGTCGCACGGGTGCTCTTCAGTTCGGCCAGGGAGTTCTCGACGACTCTGGCCTTGGCGCCGGCCGCCTCGACGGCGCTCGCCGCGTCCTCGTCGAGCACGTTCACGACGAGATGCTTCGCCTTCGCGTCGTAATACGTTCCCGCCGCGTCGGCGCCGAGGTCCTTGCCGAGGGTCGAGGCGAGCTTTCCGGCCGCCGCGATCGAGAGCGTCTCGGGCGCCGAACTCTTCGGCGCCTCACTGGCGTTCGCAGTCTGGAAGGTGACGCCCGCGGCGACCAGTGCGGCGATGCCCGCACCTACCGCGACCGCACGGCGCTTGGGTATACGTCGGTGCTTCAACTTACGTCCTCCTGTGGGGGGCGGGCCCGGGAGGTTGTGGGGACCCCCAGGACCGGAAGGCGTACGGGCATGAAGGCGGCACACAAAAAAAGCCGCGTTCATGCCAACGGTCGGCGCCCACTATTCCGAGGCGCACAGGGGGCACACAAGGTCGACTTCAGGACGAGCATGCGACCACGGGCGTACGCCCCCCGCGCGGGCCCTACCAGGTGGTCACCCCCGGTGGGTTCGCACTGCAAACGCCCGGGAGCGCTTATGCACCGCGCCGCCCGCGAGGTCTAGTCCTGTCCGAATTTCGATGCCTCGGGGTCCGAATCCGACCGCGGTGCACGCGGCGGCAGTTGCTCCTGCACCGATTGCTCGGCCTCCTGCGTCGGATCCTGAGCCTCCGGCACCGCCCGCAGGGGGCCCTGTGCCGGTTGCTGCGCCGGTTGCTGAGGGCCGGACTGCGGCGCGGCCTGCTGGGCGCGCTCCAGGAAGCGCAGCAGCTCCACCGGGAAGGGCAGGACGAGGGTGGAGTTCTTCTCGGCGGCGACCGCCACCACCGTCTGCAGCAGCCGCAGTTGCAGGGCCGCGGGCTGCTCGGACATCACCTCGGCGGCCTCCGCGAGCTTCTTGGAGGCCTGCAGTTCGGCGTCCGCGTTGATGACCCGGGCGCGGCGTTCGCGGTCGGCCTCGGCCTGCCGTGCCATCGACCGCTTCATCGTCTCGGGCAGCGACACGTCCTTGATCTCGACGCGGTCGATCTGCACACCCCAGCCCACGGCCGGACTGTCGATCATCAGCTCCAGGCCCTGGTTGAGCATCTCCCGGTTGGACAGCAGATCATCGAGATCGCTCTTGCCGATGATCGACCGCAGTGAAGTCTGCGCCATCTGGGAGACCGCGAAGCGGTAGTCCTCGACCTGGATGATCGCGTCCGACGGGTTCACCACCTTGAAGTACACGACCGCGTCGACCCGCACCGTGACGTTGTCGCGCGTGATGCCCTCCTGCGCGGGCACCGGCATCGTCACGATCTGCATGTTGACCTTCTGCAGCCGGTCGACGAAGGGCACGACCATGGTGAACCCGGGGCCGCGCACCTCCGAGCGCAGCCGCCCCAGCCGCAGCACCACACCACGTTCGTACTGTCTGACGACGCGGGCTCCCGCCATCACGTAGACCAGCCCCACGGACGCGAGGGAAACTCCCGCGGCCACCAGCTCCTCGACCATGACGACCCCCCGGGGTCCAAAGTCGGCGCACCAGGTATGTACTTCGACGGTAACTCCCGGCACACCCAAAGGGGAGGGCTCAGTCGGCACACCCGTGCTGAGGGCTCAGTCCGGGAATCCCTCGCGCTCCACCCTGGCCCCCCGCATGAGGTCCATGCTCCGCTCATGGCTGTCGCCCACGGCGTCCGTGACCCGTACCCGCATGAGCAGCACGTCGATCTCGTCGACGAACCGCTGCGCGAACACGCCTGCCTCCACGGTGCTGTGCCCGGTACTGCCCGACAGGGGGAACCCAGGGCTGAACGTCCCCATCCGATAGTCCTTGCCGAACACGAACCGGGCTGCGGCCAGTTCGGCGATCAGCCCGGCGTGATCGGTCCACGGGCCGGGTTCCCCGCCGCGCGGCACGCACTGGTAGTCCACCCGCTCCACCACCGCGTGGTGCTGGCCGCCGTTGAGGACGCCCACGCGCCAGGCGCGTTCGTCCGGCTCCAGGTCACCGCGCGCCCAGGTGGAGCGCCAGCCGAGCGCCGGCCGCACCGTGCGCGCGTACTGCGCCCGGGCCAGCACACCGGCGACGGCGACCGCCAGCAGACTGCCCAGCGGGTTCATGTCCATGAGCTGCAACCGCCAGGGCCACTGCCGGGCGGCCTCCCCGGTGACGTTCGCCCGCACGATCTCCCAGAGCAGGACGAGGGTGAGTACGGCGAGGAGCACGATCGGCGTGATGGACAGCAAGGGGCTGCGGCGTACTCGGCGTTGGGCGTCCTCGTGCATGTCCCGTTCCCCCTGAGGATGCGACTGAAGTGCCCGGCTGGAAAGCGGTACGACGAGCCCCCGTACGCCGTCGCGTACGGGGGCTCGTCTGCTGCCGGCTGGTCGAAGGTGTCAGCCGACGCTCACGCCGTAGTAGCTCAGAGCCTCGGTGACGGGCTGGAAGAAGGTCGTGCCACCGGAGCTGCAGTTGCCGCTGCCGCCGGAGGTCAGACCGTAGGCGACGGAGCCCGCGTACAGCGGACCGCCGCTGTCGCCGCCCTCGGCGCAGACCGTGGTCTGGATCATCTGGTAGACGACGTCGCCGCCGCCGTAGTTGACCGTGGCGTTCAGTGCCGTGACCCGGCCGCTGTGCGTGCCGGTGGTGGAGCCGCGACGGTAGACCGTCGTGCCCACGCTCGGCGTGGCGGCGCTGCTGATGGTCTGGCTGCCGACCGCGCTCGGGTGGGCGGTCGAGCCGGTGTAGCGCACCAGCGCGAAGTCGTTGGTCGGGAAGCTGTAGCTGACGTTCGTGCCCAGGGTCGTGGTGTGACCCGAGTTGGAGTACCAGGTGGAGGCGACCTCACCGCAGTGGCCTGCGGTCAGGAAGTAGTAGGTGCTCCCGCTGTGCACGTTGAAGCCGAGCGAACAGCGGTACTGGCCGCCGTAGATGGCGTCGCCGCCGGTGATCAGCTTCTTGAACTTGCCGGGGGTGTGCTTGATCGTGAGGGCGCCGGCGGTGCTGCCCGCGTCCTTCTTGATCTTGGCGATCTCGGCCTTGGAGACGGTGCTGTCGACGGTGACGACCACGCGGTTCGTCTTGGCGTCGACCGCCCAGGCGGTGCCCGCGACGTCGGACTTGAGTACCGAGGCCTTGGCGCTGCTCAGCTCGGTGGTGCTGAACGTGTGGGCGTCGGACGCGTTCGCGGTGGGGACGGCGAACGCTGCGGCGGCCGCGAATCCGGTGGCCACGGCGATCAGCCGGGTCCGTCTCGCTATGCCACTACGGGGGGTGGTGCGCTTGATCCTCACTTGTCGTTCCTCCACTGGGGAAGTCGGGGGCCCGCGTGGGGTCGGGGCCCGTGAGGCGCAGCCGGGGGCAGCTCGTCCGGATTCCGGACAAGCCGTGCTCCTGACAAGCGCTGTGGGGGAGTATTCGACTGCACGGCCGACGGGCGCAAGGGCGCCTTTCGGCCGTGCAGTGTTCAACTTGCGTATGCCGTCAGGGAGTTGATCTTTCGAGGCGGACGACTCCGCTCGCGAAGGCTCAGATCAGGTGCCGCTCCCCCGCCGCGACCGCCGTGTCCAGGGTGTTGCCGGGCGGCGGGAACGGGCAGATGAAGTGGTCGGCGAAGGCGCACGGCGGCAACTGCGTGCGGTTGAAGTCCACCGTCGTACGCCCCTCGGCGTCGGGCGCCGACGGGTGGAGGAACCGGAAACGGTAGCTGCTGCCCCCGCTGGTCGCGTCGGCGAAGACGGCCCACAGGGATCCGTCGCCCTGCACGGACACCTGGAGCGTGCGGTCCTGCCCGTCCAGCGAGAAGGCTAGTTCGCCGCCGAGGCCGAGGCCGCGCGCACGTCCGTCCGCGTTCTCGACGCGTACGGTGCGGTCCTCTCCGTACGGCGTGAAGCGGCCCGGCACCGACCAGCGCGCGTCGTACGCGGTCGCCTCGATGCCCTGGAAGGCTGCGCGTGCGGGCGCTTCGGGGTCGAAGTCGCGGACGCCCCAGATGCCCTCGCGGACGAGGACGACGAGCCGGCGCCCGCCGTGCGCGACACGGGAGGCGGCCGCGGGCCCGGAGTCGGCGCCGAGGCGGATCTCGCCGGTGAAGAGCTTCCCGTCGACCGTGAGGCCGCCGTCCGTGAGAGCGTCCGTCTCGCCGACGGCGAGCACCACCGCGTCACCGGCGGCGGTCCACCGCCCGGGGATGTCCGGAAGTCGCCCCTCCGGATAGTCCTCCAGCCAGTGCGTGCCCGTGAGCGAGAGCGGTCCGTGGGGCGCCGACACCGCTTCGGTGCGGTGCTCGTGCCACCGCTTCCAGTCGTCGGATGCGTCCGTCGTCATGTGATCAACCTTTCCATACGGGGTCCGGAAGCCCGAGCCTGTTGGCGGCCCGGGCCAGGCCCAGGTGCTCGCGGAGGGTGCTGCCCGGGTAGAAGGTGCGGAACAGGCCGCGGTGCTGGAGCAGCGCCACCGTGCCGTTGACCAGTCGTTCCAGGTCACGGAGCGGCTCGACCGGGGTGAGGTGGAAGCCGTCGACGGCACCGGCCTCGTGCCAGTCGGCGATCAGTTCGGCGAGGTCGACGGGACCGCCCCGGTAGAGCGGACCCTGCGCGGTCTGCCGGGGTCCCCCGCCGCCGTGGCCCGGTGCGGCCGCCCGCTCGCCGCCTCCGAGGTCCACGTGGAGCGAGCCGAGGACACGCAACCGGTCGGGGTCCCGCCCGAACTCCCGTACCGCGGAGCGCAGTTCGGCCCGTACGGCGGCGGCCTGGGCGGGATCCGCGACCCGGACCAGCGCCACGTCGGCGTACCGGGCGGCGACCGGTCGCGCACTCCCCTCCGTGGCGTCCACGATCCGCACCGGATACCCCTGCGGGGGCCGCGGCACGGCCGAGGAGCCCTTCATCGAGGAGTCGGCGCCGTCCTCCCAGCTGTCCCACAGCCGGGCGGCCGCGTCATGGCGGCGGCCCGAGAGCCGGGCCCCGCCCTCGGTCGTCGACACGCCGATGTGCCAGCCGGCGCGGCCGCGGCTGACCCTGTCGAGGGCCGTCACCGCGGCCGGCACCCGGAAGGGCTCGGTGTGCGGGGTGGCCACGGTCGGCACCAGGCCGATGCGCCGGGTGCCGAGCGCGAGTCGGGACAGTACGGCGAGGGCGTCGGGGCCGGGGCCGGCGAAGGTGTCGCCGAGCGTCACGAAGTCGAGTCCACCCCGCTCCGCGAGCCGAACCGCCTCCTCGTACGGGGCGGAGTCGTGCGCCCCCTGCTGGTCGAGGGCCGCGGCCAGGTGCGGCAGCCCCCGGCCGTGCGATCCGGTCATGTGACGAACTCCTGGTCGGGGTAAGGAGGTTCACGGAACCCGGGGTTCACAGAACCTTGGACAGGAAGGCGCGGGTGCGGTCGTGCCGCGGCCGGTCGAGTACGTCGCCGGGGGCGCCCTGTTCGACGATGCGGCCGTCGTCCATGAAGACGACGGTGTCGGCGACCTCGCGGGCGAAGCCGATCTCGTGCGTGACGACGATCATCGTGGTGCCCTGGTGGGCCAGGTCCTTGATGACGTCGAGGACTTCGCCGACCAGCTCGGGGTCGAGCGCCGAGGTCGGTTCGTCGAAGAGCAGCAGCTTCGGCTCCAGGGCGAGCGCGCGGGCGATGGCGACGCGCTGCTGCTGGCCGCCGGAGAGCTGTCCCGGGTAGGCGTCGGTCTTGTCGGCGAGCCCGACCCGGTCGAGCAGACGGCGCGCGGTCTCCACGGCGTCCTTGCGGGGGCGCTTCAGTGCGGAGACCGGGGCCTCGATGATGTTGTCCACCACTGTGAGGTGCGGAAAGAGGTTGAAGTTCTGGAAGACGAACCCGATCCGGGTGCGCTGCCTGAGGGTCTCCCGCTCGCTCAGCTCATGCAGCGTGTCGCCCGAGCGCCGGTATCCGACGTACGAGCCGTCGACGCTGATCGAGCCCTCGTCGGCCTTCTCCAGATGGTTGATGGTGCGCAGCAGCGTCGACTTGCCGGAGCCGGAGGGGCCGAGGATCACCGTGACCTCGCCGGCGCGGACTTCGAGGTCGATGCCCTTGAGCACCTCCAGCGAACCGAAGCTCTTGCGCACGGACCTGATGTCGACCATGGCGGATGCCGTGGTCGTGGCGGGGGTGACGGGGGCGCTCATCAGGCTGCTCCTCGGGCGGGGTGAAGGCCGCGCTCTTGAACGCCGCGGTCGTGAACGTCGTGGTCGTGAACGTCGTGGTCTTGAACCTCACGGTGGTGAACGTCGCCGTCGTGAACGTCGCCGTCGTGAACGCCGTGGTTTTGAAGGTCGCGCAGGAACACCAGCGCGGCGCGCGCCGTCGCGTCGTTCTGCCGGAAGGCCGGGCCGCCGGTGCGGGGCCGGGTGAACGCGCCGGAGCCGCGGGCGTCGGTGTGCGGGCCGAGCGCGAAGCGCCGGGGGTGCGGGGCGCCGGAGCGATCGAGGACGCGGCCGTCGGCGGGGTCGACGGCGAGCAGCCCCTCGGGGGTCGCCGCCGCGCCGTCCTCCCACAGCGTGCGCAGCAGCGCGTCCCGGGTCTGGGCGACCGTGGGGTGCGGAAGCCGTGCCTCGACGAGGGCACGGGCCTCGGTCACCGCGCCGGGCACGGTGGCGCTGCGCGCCCGGAAGACACCGTCCTCTGCCGTGACGGTCATGCCGGCGCCGAGGAACCTCAGGACGCCCGCCCGCGACAGGGCGAGCATCTGACGCAGCCTTGGCCCGGGCGGCCCCGACGCGAGGTAGCTGAAGAAGCCGTGCCACCAGGAGCCGATGTCACCGAGCCGGACCAGCTGGCCGTACACCGAGAGCAGCCCGAGGAATGCTGCCAAGTCCGGGCTGTACGAGGAGTTGTGACGGCGAGTCAGGTCGTTCTCGATGTAGGTGCGCAGACCGTTCTGGAGTTCCTCGGGCGAGTTGTGGCGCACCCCGTCCAGCGGGTGGTCCAGCGCGGCGAGGTCGAGCCGGTCGGCCGGGTCGGGCACGGCGGACGCCGCCAGTGCCTGGAGGTCGGCGCCGTCGCCCGCCGCGTACTTCTCCTCGAACTCCGCCCAGGAAAGGGCCGTGCGCTCGGGGTGGGCGGTGAACAGCCGGTGGTAGTGCGCGAAGCCCAGTTCCTTCTCGACCAGCGGCCACACATCGCGGCGGAAGTCGAAGCCGGCGGGGCGTGCGAGCAGTTCGTCGACCTCGCCGGGCCCGAAGAAGCGCGGCAGCGGCGGGCGTTCGCCCTCCCAGTCGTAGCCGATCTTGGAGTGGTAGGGGACTCCGCGCCGGGAGCCGACGTACAGGACGGGCTCGCGCCCGGACGGAACATAGTCCTCGCCGTCGTGGCGTCCGCCGCGGCCCTCCGTCAGCAGCACCATCAGGTCGACGAAGGCGAGCCCGAAGCCGCGGACGAGAACCGGTTCGCCGGGAGCGAGCCCGGAGAGGTCGCTGTCGGCGGTGAAGTCCGGCGGCAGGTGGAGCAGCCCGTTCTCCCGCGCGTACGCGGCCAACTCGCGCTGTTCCTCGCCGAGTTCGGCGTCGAGGTGGCCGAGTGCGAGGACGACGAGGTCGGCGAGGAGCGGCCGGGGGCGGCCTTCGAGCCAGACCTGCTGGCGGCCCGCGCGGGGCCCGCCGACGCGCAGGGCGCGGGCCGGGTGGTGGTGGACGGTGATGCCCGGAGGCAGGGCGGCGACGGTGTTCTCGTACACCCAGCGCAGATACGCGCCCTGCCGCTGCCGGTCGGCGAAGGTCCGCCCGTCGAGGCCCGCCCACTCGTGCAGGCTGGGGCCTTCGAGGACCGGTCCGGCCATGGCGACGGTCTCGTCGGTGAACATCGTGACGTCCTGGGCCTGCGAGTTCATCCACAACAGCGGTGACTGCTCCTCGCGCCAGATGCGTCCGCCGCCCGGCGGATGGGGGTCGACCAGGTGCACGTCGAGGCCCGAACCGGCGTACAGCTCGGGCGCGTTAGCGGCGATCCGCTCCAGCAGGCCGGTCCCCCGCGGACCGGCCCCCACGATCACCAGACTCGGCTTCAGCACATGGCCGGGCTTCGGCGCGTCACTCGGGTTCAGCACGTCACTCGGCTTCATCGCGTCCGCTCCGAACCGCGCGCGTAGTGCTTCTCGACGTAGTACTGGCCGACGCTGAGCACCGAGGTGACGACGATGTACCAGATCGTGGCGACCATCAGGAGGGGGATGACCTGGTAGGTGCGGTGGTAGACGAGCTGCACGGAGTAGAGCAGGTCCTGCACGGCGATGACGCTGACGATGGAGGTGCCCTTGAGGGTGCCGATCAGCATGTTCCCGGCCGGCGGCACGATGGAGCGCATCGCCTGCGGCAGCACGATCCGGCGCCAACGACGCCATCGGCCGAGCCCCAGCGCCTGCGCGGCCTCGATCTGGCCGCGGCCGACGGAGAGGATGCCGCCGCGCACCACCTCGGCGGCGTACGCGGCCTCGTGCAGTGTCAGGCCGACGATGGCGACGGTGACCGGGCCGAGCAGGTTCACCGTCCGCACGCCGAGGATCTGCGGGTACAGCGCCCCGATGTTGAACCAGAACAGCAGCTGCACCAGGATCGGCATGGACCTGAACAGCCAGACGTACCCCCAGCTCACCGCCCGCAGCACCGGATTGGACGAGAGACGGAACGCGGCGAGCAGGGTGCCCAGCGCAAAGCCGAGCGCCATCACGACCGCGGTCAGCCAGAGGGTGAGCCACAGGCCGCGCAGCACCGAGGCGGAGGTGAAGTAGTCGCCGACGACGTCCCACTGGAACGCCTCGTTGCGGACGACGGAGGTGGCGGCGAACCCGAGCAGTACGAGGACGGCGGCGGCGGTGGCCCACAGACCGGGGCGGCGGCGCGGAACGATGCGCAAGGGCGCCGCGTTGTGCGCAGCGGCCACCTTGACGAGGGTGTCGGAGGACATGCGAAGGCTCCGTGATGCGTGAGTCGAACACGGTGATGCCTTCACAGGCGGCGCCCGCGAGAGCGCCGTACGGCCGAGCCCCTCAGCAGGGCCGTCCGTCGAGAGTACGGGGCTGTTTCCCATGGCTGTCAAGGTTGTCCAGAGTGTGAGCCGTACGTCTCACGTCAGTTGACGCGGAAACGGATGCCTGTTCCACTTGGGCCCATGCATTCGCAGCAGTGGCTGGTCACGCGCTCCCACATCGACTTCGGTCGAGTGTGGTCCTCTTCCTGTTGAGCTGACCTTCCGCGCCCCTTCTGAACGGGCGCTTTCTGCGTTGTCCCGGCGCCTTCGCGCCGTTGCCCACGCCTTCACACACGCGTAGCCCGCGCTCCCCTCCCCTCGCGCTGCCCACTCGACACAGCCCGGTTCGGCAGGCATTCCGCCGACCCGTGTCTGCCCTCTGCCTTCTGCCTTCTGCCTTCTGCCTGTTCAGGAGATCCGTACGCCATGAGTACGTCCGCGCGGCCCCGCCGCCGTGTTTTCCTGCCCTTCGCCCTGATCACGTCCGCCACGCTGCTGCTCACGGCCTGCGGCTCCGGCGACTCCGACGACGGCGGTGGCTCGGGTACCGCCCAGGCCGCCGCCAGGAGCGACCAGATCCCGACCACGGATGTGGTCTCGTCCATCCCTAAGGACGAGACGGCGGCGAAACTGCTGCCCTCCGGCGTCAGCAGCCTGACCGTCGCCATCAGCGTCGGCGGCGCTCCGCCCGGCACCACCTATCTGTCCGACGGCAAGACGCTGACCGGCCAGGACGTCGACTTCGCGGCCGCCGTCGCCAAGGTGCTCGGCATCCGACTGAAGCGCGAGGCCGCCGGCTTCGAGGCGATCCTGCCGGCCCTCGACAGCGGCAAGTACGACTTCGGTGCGAGCAACTTCGGGGTCACCGACGAGCGGCGCAAGGCGATCGACTTCGTCACGTACATCAACGACGGTCAGGGCTTCGCCGCCCGCGAGGACAGCAAGCTGGGGAAGATCACCGACCTGCGGCAGCTGTGCGGGCTGAACGTCGCGACCGGCGCGGGCACCACCTTCGAGGCGACGCTGGAGGACAACAAGAAGCTCTGCACCGAAGCGGGCAAGAAGGCGTACCAGGTGCAGACCTACAGCGAACAGGGCGCCATCTGGTCCTCGTTGCAACAGGGCCGCAGCGACGTGGTGATGAGCACCATCAACGGACTGCGCTACGCCGTCGCCCACCAGGACGGCGTGAAGTTCCTGAACGAGTTCCACCGTCTCGACGTCGGCTTCGCCTTCAAGAAGAGCACCGAGCTGGCGCCCGCCTTCCAGGCCGCGGTGAACAAGCTGATCGCCGACGGGACGTACGACAGGATCCTCAAGAAGTGGGGCACGACAGGCTCGGCGATCGAGAAGTCGCAGATCTCGCCGCCGGAGCTGAAGAACTAGACCGGCTGTTCCCCGGGCCCCGCAAAGGACCCGGGGAACAGCACGGGAAAGAGCACGGGAACAGCACAGCGAAGGACCCGGGAAACGGCGCGGCCTGCCCCGTCACAGCCCGCAGTCGCAGCACGAGCAGCACTCACAGCATTCGCATGCCTCGCAGCAGTTGCAGCACCCGCCGTCGCAGTCGCAGCCGCTCAGGCACCCTTCGCGCTTCTTGCGGGACCACGGGCCCTCGAACTCGTCGGCGCAGCACACCTTGCAGGTGCAGCACACTCCGATCGCGGCCGCACACCCCGCCCAGAAGCCGCGCTTGCCGGGCCGCGGCGGCTCACCGCCGAAGGGGTTGCCGCCGGCGAAGGGGTTGCCACCACCGACGTACGGATTCTGCGGGCTGGACGGCCCGCCCTGCTGAGGCGGCGGCCCGAAGGAACCCTCCGCGCCGTGCGCGCCCCCGTGCGAGCAGGCCGCTGTCCCGAACGCCCGGTCCACCGAGCGCCCCAGCTCGTGCGCGAGCAGCAGATGCGCCAGCTTGCCGTCGGAGCCGTGCCGGCCCCGGGAGCCCTCGGCCCCCCAGGCGACCTCGCGCAGCGCGAGCCGTATCCCGTGCAGCGCGTCATCGGCGAGCCGCCGGGCCTCGGTCAGCGAGGTCTCCGTGGCCGTCAGCGGGTTCCAGGCACCCGACGCGGCGTCGGTTTCCCTGTCCTCCACGGCGTCCAGCAGATGCGCGAGCCGCCCGAAGAGGCGTCCGGCCTCGGCGAGAGGCTCGGCGTTGCCGGGGCGGCCGGCCAGGATCGCGGTGTGCGCGAAGGCCGCGGCGGTCGCCGTCTCGGTCGGCTCGGTGACCGTCAGGATCGGTGTGCCGGGACCGGCGAGCGTCTCGATGCCGAGCTGCCGGTCCACGGCGTCGACGAGTACGGCGGTGTCGAACCCGACGTCGGACCCGGTCCGGGCCCCGGCCCTGTCCCAGCTCGCGGCGACCTTACGCGCGGCGAGGGCCACGGGCCTGCGCGCCAAGAGACCGTCCCCGTCGGCGACATGGTCGCGCACCTTGGCCGAGGCCAGCACGAGGGAGACGGCGGCGGCGAGGCGCGCGCCCTCCCCCTGGGCGACGGAGGCCGTGCGCATGCCGCGCAGCGGACAGGGCCCGGCGGTCCGCCGCCCACCGCTTTCCTGACCGGCCTGAGCCTCCGTCAGAACCGAGATGAGCAGCCCGTCATAGTTGGTGACGACCCGCGCGAGCTGGCCATGGTCCCCGCGCAACGCGAGGCAGAGCCCGCACAGATGCGCCATCCACTGCGCCTTCAGCCCCTCACCGAGACGGTGGCTGCAAGGCCTCACGATTCCGAACACGACACTCCCCCGAGATCCCGTGACACCGCGACAGATACGACGACACAAGTACGACAACACGTACGACGTTGAGCTGCGGCATCGTATCGACCACTCCGTTCACCCGTACGCACCACCCGTCACCCGTCCGCCATGAGAAATCATATTTCACTCTCAGTCAGCAGCCGTTCACAGCAAGACCCTTGGGAGACGCGGGCTCTCGACGGATTCGTTGTGCACCAGTACCGTCACGAAACCCCCGCGCGGCGTCTATCCACTTGGCGCGACATCCGCATCATGGACGACCATGGGGATGCGGAAAGCAAGAAAGACCGCTGTGAGAGGAGGCGTCCATGGGATCGGTGCGCAAGGCGAGTGCCTGGCTTGGCCTCGTCGACGACAACGATGACGAGCGTTACTACGACGACGACAACTACGCCGAGGGTCAGGAATCCGGAGATGCCTGGGTCACCGACCCGCGCGTGAAGGTCGCGTCCGAAACGGCGGAGGAGAAGGGCCGCCGGATCGGCACGGTCACCCCGGACAGCTTCCGGGACGCACGCGGCATCGGCGAACTCTTCCGGGACGGCGTCCCGGTCATCATGAACCTCACGTCCATGGAGCCCGCCGACGCCAAGCGCGTCGTGGACTTCGCGGCCGGCCTGACCTTCGGCCTGCGCGGCACGATCGAGCGGGTCGCCAACCGTGTCTTCCTGCTGACTCCGGCGAACACGGAGATCGTCAGCGGTGAGGCCGCGGGCCGTCAGCAGGACGGTTTCTTCAACCAGAGCTGAGGCAGGGCCGCTCACCGGCCCTGCCCCCGCAGGGTTGTTCAGCCCGCACAGGGCTTACCGGAAGGCATCCAGCCCGGTGAGCGCCTTGCCCAGTACCAGTTGGTGCATCTCGACGGTGCCTTCGTAGGTGAGCACGGACTCCAGATTGGTCGCGTGCCGCATCACGGGGTATTCGAGCGAGATCCCGTTGGCGCCGAGAATCGTCCGTGCCGTACGGCAGATCTCGATCGCCTCCCGGACGTTGTTGAGCTTGCCGAAGCTGACCTGCTCGGGGCGCAGCCGGCCGGCGTCCATCCGCCGCCCCAGGTGGTACGCGAGCAGGATGCCCTTGTGCAGCTCGACCGCCATGTCGGCGAGCTTGGCCTGAGTGAGCTGGAAGCCACCGATGGGCTTGCCGAACTGCTCCCGCGTCTTCGCGTACTCGACGGCGGCCTCGAAACTGGCCCGCGCCGCCCCCATCGAGCCCCACACGATCCCGTAGCGCGCGTGGGACAGACAGCTCAGCGGCCCCTTCAGCCCCACGACCTCGGGCAGGACGGCATCGGCGGGCAGCCGGACGTCGTCGAGGATGAGCTCACTCGTGACGGACGCCCGCAGCGACCACTTGTGCTTGATCTCGGGCGCGGAGAACCCGGGCGCGTCGGTGGGCACCACGAAGCCGCGGATCCCGTCGTCGGTCTGTGCCCAGACGACGGCGACGCCCGCCACCGACCCGTTGGTGATCCACATCTTCCGCCCGTTGAGAACCCAGTCCCCGCCGTCGGTCTTGGCGTGGGTCCGCATGGCACCCGGGTCGGATCCGTGGTCGGGCTCGGTGAGCCCGAAGCAGCCGATGACCTCGCCGGCGGCCATGCCGGGCAGCCAGCGCTGCTTCTGCTCCTCGCTGCCGAAGCGGTGGATCGCGTACATGGCGAGGGATCCCTGCACGGACACGAGGGACCGGATCCCGGAGTCGGCGGCCTCCAGTTCCAGGCAGGCGAGCCCGTACTGCACGGCGGACGCGCCCGCGCACCCGTATCCCTCCAGGGACATCCCGAGCGCGCCGATGGACCCCAACTCCCGCGCCAGCTCCCGGATGTCCGGCAGCTCCCCCTTCTCGTACCACTCGGCGACATGCGGCAGCACCCGGTCCGCCGCCCATGTCCGCACGGTCTCGCGGATCGCGAGGTCCTCCGCGTCCAGCAGGTCGTCGATGCCGAGGGGGTCGGCGGGGTCGAAGGGGGGCAGCTTCGAGGACGCGGACATAGGGGGAGCCTCCGGAACACTAAAACTAGCACCGCTAGTTACGATGTCGACCCGACGTTACGACGCAGTGTCCCGCAAGTCCAGAGCCCCCGAACCCACGGACCCGCGGCCGCCGACGGCGAGAACCCCCACAGGAGAGCTGCACGGGCCAGCCGAGTAGCACGGGCGGTGCGCGGGTGGGAGACATCCGCCGGGCCGAAGGCCCAGGCGGCCCTACGCGGAGACCCTGGGCTCCATGACATCCCGGGGTGCCGGAATCTCAGCCGAGCCCGCCGCAGGCACCCCGCACTCCATGACCCGCGGCAACCGCAGCGCCATCACGGCCCCGAGCAGCAGCAGCCCCGCGCTGACCAGCAGGGTCACATGCAGCCCGTGCACGAAGGACTCCCGCGCGGCATGCCGCAGCGCCTCGCCCCGCTCCCCGCCGAGTCGCGCCGAGACGTCGTACGCCTCCCCGAGCGAGTGCCCCGCCGCGGCCGAGTCGGCGGCCGGGACTCCGGGCACCGACGAAAGCCCGGGCGCGTAGGCCGCGTTCATCACGCTGCCCAGCAGGGCGATACCGATGCCGGCGCCCAACTGGTAGGACGTCTCACCGATGGCGGCGGCGCCTCCCGCCTGGTCCGGTGGCGCCTCGCTCAGCATGGACTCGTAGGCGCCGAAGAGTGTCGTCTCAAGACCGAACCCGAGGAGTACGAAGCCGAAGAGCAGCAGTCCGGCGTTGTCGTCGCCGCCCATCGCGGTGAGCGTGACGACGGCGGCGGCGGTGAGGCAGAAGCCGAAGCAGACCATCGTGCGCGGCCCGAACCGCCGCAGCAGCTTCGCTCCGGCGAGCCCGGAGGCCATCGCCGCGACGGTGAGCGGCAGCAGCCGCAGCCCGGTCTCCAGCGGGGAGAGCCCCAGCACCAGCTGGAGGTACTGCGCGGCGATCAGCTCAAGACCGACGAGGGCCAGCATGGCGAGCACGATGCAGCCGACGGACGTGCTGAAGGCGGGCCGGGCGAACATCCGCAGCTCGACGAGCGGGTGCTCGCGCCGCCGCTGGCGCCGGACGAACCCGGCCATCAGCGCACCGCCGACCAGCAGCGGCAGCAGTGTGTACGGGCTGAGCGGGGCCTCGCCGCCGCCCAGCCGCTTCACGCCGAGGACGAGACCGAAGAGCCCGGCGGCGGCCATCAGGGCGCCGACGACGTCCCAGGGGCCGCCCCGATCCCCGCGCGACTCGGGCAGCAGCATCCGGCCGACCGGCAGGCTGACCAGCATCAGCGGGATGTTGATGAGGAAGACGGAGCCCCACCAGAAGTGTTCGAGGAGGAAGCCGCCGAGCAGCGGTCCGACCGCCGCGCCCACGGCTGCCACGGCGCTCCAGATACCGATGGCGAGCGCCCGTTCGCGCCGGTCGGGGAAGACCTGGCGGAGGATCGACAGGGTCGCGGGCATGATCATCGCGCCGCCGACGCCGAGCAGGGCACGCGCCGCGATGAGGACCTGCGCGTTGTCGGCGAGGGCCGCGAGAGCCGAGGCGACGCCGAAGAGGGCGTATCCGAAAAGGAGGATCCTTCTGCGGCCGACGCGGTCGCCGAGCGTGCCGAAGAGGATCAGCAGCGAGGCGCAGACGAGCGGGTAGACGTCGACGATCCAGAGCAGTTCTATCGCGCCGGGCTTGAGGTCCTCGGTGACGGCGGGCACCGCGACATGCAGCACGGTGGCGTCGAGGGCGACGAGGAGCAGGCTGACACACAGCACCACAAGAACGACCCAGCGGTTTGCACCGGCCCCGGCCTCCCGACGGCAACGCGCTGCGGCCGTGGTCGTCCCGGACATGTACGTACCTCCCAGATGATCCCTCGCGTTCGGCGGGACCGCGGGGTGGGGACTCCCAGCGGCCGTGGCTCGGGAGGAGCGGACTCCCGGCGCCCACGCAACAAAGGCGAGTGAGCGGCCAGCGTACGCGAGTTCTCGCCGATGACGCGTGGTGGACCTCTCACGTTCTCCCACGCGGAGTGTGGCGTGCACCACGCCCCCCAGGGGTGCACCGCACCCCCATGGACCGTCGGATTCCGCATTCCTCGACCGTCCGGTTCCGTACGCCGTCGATAATCGGACCCGTGACCGATCTTGAGACGCCTGTCGTGACGCGGCCCCGCACGGGCGCCCTGCGCCGGGCCGCACCCGCCCTTCTCGGGTACGTGGCGGTGCGCGCCCTGGGCCTGATCACCCTCGCCGTCTGGAGCGCGGCGCGCGGCAAGAGCGCGCACACCCTGCTCAGCGCCCGCTGGGACTCGCTCTGGTACGTGCGGGTCGCCGATCTCGGTTACGGCTACGAGGTGCGCCTGCCGAACGGTGACGTGCACTCGAACCTGGCGTTCTTCCCGCTGCTGCCCTGGCTGGAGCGGCTCGTCCACGCGCTCTCCCCGCTGTCGTTCGCGGACGCCGGGCTGCTGGTGAGCACGCTCGCCTCGCCGGCCGCGGCCTGGGGGATCTTCGCGGTCGCGGACCATGTGTACGGGGCCCGTGCCGGGGTCTGTGCCGTGCTCGTGTGGGCGCTGCTGCCCGTGGGTGTCGTGCAGTCGATGGCGTACAGCGAATCCCTGTTCACGGCGCTCGCCGCCTGGTCGCTGTACGCGGTGCTGACCGGCCGCTGGCTGACGGCGGGCCTGCTCGCCTCGCTCGCGGGGCTGACCCGCCCGGTCGGGGCGGCGGTCGTCGCGGCCCTCTGGGTGGCCGCGATCACCTCGTTCGTGCGGGAGAGAAGCGCGCTCCCGGCGGGCGGCACGCCCCGGTGGCGGCGCGCCCTCGGCATGCTGCTCGCGCCGCTGGGCGCCGCCGGCTACGTCCTGTGGGTCGGCCATCGCACCGGGGACGGCCCGCTGGGCTATCTCGACGTCCAGGCGGGCTGGCGCAACGGCTTCGACGGCGGCTACGCGTTCGCCCGGTTCGTCGGCGACAAGCTCACGTCGTTCCCCGCGGCCCTGGCGGGTCTCGCGATCGTCGTCGGGGTCGCCCTGGTCATCTGGCTGTACGTGGTGGGCGTACGGCAGGGGCAGCCGCTGCCGCTGCTCGTGTACTCCGGGGTGGTCGTCGCGCTCGCTCTGTGCGCGTCGAGCTACTTCGGCTCGAAACCGCGCCTCCTGATGCCCGCCTTCCCCCTGCTGCTGCCCCTCGCACTGGCCCTGTCCCGGCTGCGAACGTCCAGGTCGGCCCTGGTGGCCGGGGGTGTGGCGGTGGCTTCGGCCGTCTATGGGGCCTTCTGGCTGAACGGCTCCGGACCGCCATGATCGGCTCGGCGCCGCCCGGCGGCGCCGGTGAGCAGCCGGGGAATTCCGGCCCAGCATTCGGTGAACGAATTCAAAAGGGCCATAAAACAAGAACAGGCGATGATCAATGGAATTGAAGGCCGAGCGCTCCGGCAAATAGGGAATCCATAGAAATAAACCTGATCCTGAGAGCAATCCCACATCACATCGTCATCACAAACACAGGGATTCGGCCTGGAACGCAGCTCACTCGCTGTAACGTCGATTGGGTGCGTACCGAACGAAACCTCACCCGTCTGGACCGGGTCTTCGCCCGGCTGGACCGTGAGCCGGAACGACCGGCCCACATCGATGTGCCGCGGATGTCGCGGCACAGGGTGGTGCTGCTCGTAGCCACCCTGGCCTTCTACGTGGCCATCGTGTGGGCCGTGGCGATCACGTCGTGGCTGGTCCGGTTCGACTGGCAGGTCATGTTCTTCCGGCCCTACCAGCAGTGGCCGGAGATCCACGCGTTCCTCGACTACTACGTGGTGCTCGGCCAGCGCGGCCCCACCGCGGTGATGGTCGCGGCCTGGCTGGGCTGGCGTTCCTGGCGGCAGCACACCCTGCGTCCGCTGCTGACGCTCGGTGCCTCGCTGCTGCTGCTGAACATCACGGTCGGCGCCGCCAAGCTGGGCATGGGCCGTCTGGGTCCGCACTACGCCATCACGATCGGCTCGAACGAGATGGGGCTCGGCGGCGATATATTTCCCTCCGGTCACACCGCCAACGCCGTCGTGACCTGGGGCATCCTGGCGTATCTGGCCTCGACCCCGCGCGCCCGGCGCTGGCTGTCCGCCATCTCCGCCGTGACCTCGCTGGGCGTCGGCCTCACCACCGTCTACCTCGGTACGCACTGGCTGAGCGATGTCCTGCTCGGCTGGGCCGCCGGGCTGCTGATCCTGCTGGCGCTTCCGTGGTGCGAGCCGGTCATCGCCCGCGCCGAGGCCGCCATCTTCGGCCTGCGCGACTCCCTGCGCAACCGCCGCCGCCGTACCGCGCCGGCCCCCGTCGCCGTTCCGGTCGGCGCCCCCGCCCTGCTCGCACAGCGCTCCCCGGCCCCTGCGGACGACGAAGCTCCGGTCCGCGAGCCGGTGGGCGCCGCCCGCTCCGCCAGGGCGCCCGTCTACCTCGCCCCCGGCCCGCACACGGCCCGCTCGGAGCGCACCCCGGTCACCCCGGTCGGCAGCCGCCGCCCGCCGCACTCGGACCGGGTGCCGCGCGGCTCCAGCCCGGCCCGCCCCCTGACGGGCGGCTGAGCGGGCCGACACCCACGGACAGCGGGGCCGGTACGCACAACCTCTCCCCGCACAGCGAAGGCCCCCGGCTCCTGACGAGCCGGGGGCCTTCGCACAGCAGATCGACGAGCCGCAGGTCGGCGAAGAGCGGTCAGCCCTTCCAGCAGCGGGTCACCCTGCCTTCGGTGACCTCGAAGTTCAGCCGTCCCGTGCGGTACTCCATGGTGATGATCGCGCCCGGTGGCAGCGAGCGCACCGTGGACCAGCCGCGCTCCCGGGCACGGCTCTCGGCGCCCGGCGCGTCCAGTCCGACGTAGCTGTCCGGGCTGTCGTGGGGCTCTGCGGGAGGAGTGGGAATGGGTGCCATGACGGCCACGTTAGGCCGCCCGTCGCCGCCGGGGAAGTGCGGGTTCTTTGCTTTGCCTTGCCGGGCCTATCGCCCCTGCCTTGCCAGGCCTATCCCCCCGCGGTCCGTCCGCGGTCACGCTTCTGTCACAGGATCACGACACGCGTATCGGCCGCCATAACACCGGCTGCCGCGCGACGGGCCGTCACACGTACGAGGGGTTCCGTACGCCTTCCGCACGCCTTCGAACGTAATTCGCAGCCGCCCTTCCGCCGCTTCAACAATCCGATGGAAAACGGCCGAGAACCCTGTCGCAGGAATCCTTTTCCGCCGATTCCGGTGTTCCCCGCGGAATCTGACACCGCATGAGAAATACACGCATCCCCCACACGTCACCCGAACGCCCCCTGTCGGAGCACGGGCGACGCGAGCATCATGGCGGGTGCTTCAGCAGGCCCAGGACGCGATGGCGAAGGGGCGGGCGATGGGGACGGACACCGTGCTGGCGACGGAGCGACCCGCGGCGGTGAAGCAGCCAGGACGGCTGATCATCGAGTGGCTCACGACCACCGACCACAAGAAGATCGGCCACCTCTACCTGATCACGTCGTTCGGCTTCTTCCTGGTCGGCGGGCTCATGGCGCTGCTGATGCGCGCCGAACTCGCCCGGCCCGGCCTGCAGCTCATCGACAACCACCAGTTCAACCAGCTGTTCACCCTGCACGGCACGATCATGCTGCTGCTGTTCGCGACGCCGACCTTCGCCGGGTTCGCCAACGAGATCATGCCGCTGCAGATCGGCTCGCCGGACGTCGCCTTCCCCCGGCTGAACATGCTGTCGTACTGGCTCTTCCTCTTCGGCGGCCTGATCGTGCTGGGCTCGATCTTCGTGACCGACGGGCCGGCCGCCTTCGGGTGGTTCGCCTACGCCCCGCTCAACAGCATGGAACGCTCACCGGGCCTCGGCCCCGACATGTGGATCATGGGGCTCGCGCTGGCCGGCTTCGGCACGATCCTCGGCGCGGTCAACTTCATCACCACCATCATCGGCATGCGCGCCCCCGGCATGACGATGTTCCGGCTGCCGATCTTCACCTGGAACACGCTGTTCACCTCGATCCTGATCCTCTTCGCGTTCCCCGTGCTCGCGGCGGCGCTGCTGGTCCTGGAGGCGGACCGGCGCTTCGGATCGGTGGTGTTCGAGGCGGCGAACGGAGGCGCGCTGCTGTGGCAGCACCTCTTCTGGTTCTTCGGCCATCCCGAGGTCTACATCATCGCGCTGCCGTTCTTCGGCATCATCACGGAAATCCTGCCGGTCTTCAGCCGGAAGCCGATCTTCGGCTATCTGACCCTGGTCGGCGCGACCATGGCCATCACCGGTCTGTCCGTGGTCGTGTGGGCGCACCACATGTTCGCGACGGGGGCGGTGCTGCTGCCGTTCTTCTCCTTCGTGTCGTTCCTGATCGCGGTGCCCACGGGCGTGAAGTTCTTCAACTGGACCGGCACGATGCTCAGGGGCTCGCTGTCCTTCGAGACGCCCATGCTCTGGGCGACCGGCTTCCTGACGACGTTCCTGTTCGGCGGCCTGACGGGGGTGATCCTGGCCTCGCCGCCGCTCGACTTCCACGTCACGGACACGTACTTCGTGGTCGCCCACTTCCACTACGTCGTCTTCGGCACGGTCGTCTTCGCGACCTTCGCGGGCTTCTACTTCTGGTGGCCGAAGCTCACCGGGAAGATGCTCGACGAGCGCCTAGGCAAGATCCACTTCTGGACGCTCTTCGTCGGCTTCCACACCACGTTCCTGGTGCAGCACTGGCTCGGCGCCGCGGGCATGCCGCGCCGGTACGCCGACTATCTGGCCGCCGACGGCTTCACCGCGCTGAACACCGTCTCGTCGATCGGCGCGTTCCTGCTGGGCTTCTCCACGCTGCCCTTCCTCTACAACGTGTGGAAGACCGCCAAATACGGCACGAAGGTCGAGGTCGACGACCCCTGGGGCTACGGCCGCTCCCTGGAGTGGGCGACCTCGTGTCCGCCACCCCGGCACAACTTCCTCACCCTGCCCCGGATCCGTTCCGAGTCCCCGGCGTTCGACCTGCACCATCCCGAGTACGCGGCGCTGGCTCCTGCGCCCCCTCAAGAGCCCGAGTCAGCCGGTCCCTCGCCGTCCTGACCGCCTCGGTGAACTCGGCCGGCTCCAGGATCTCGAACTCGAAGCCCATCAGCATCACGTGAATCACCATCACATCGAGGCTCGCGGCCCCGGTGCGCAGCAGACAGGTCCCCTCGCTCTCCGCCTCCAGCGTCCCGGCGGAGGGCGAGACACGGTCGGCGGCCTCCTCCACGGGCACGAACAGCCGGACGACGGCATGCGAGGCGTACGCGCGCACGGAGACGCCCCGGGAGACATAGGCGGCGAGGTCCTCCGCGGGGGGATTGCGCGGCGTGAAGCGCGGGCCGTGCGGCGGCTTCGGCGTGATGCGGTCGACCCGGAACGTACGCCAGTCGTCGCGGTCGACGTCCCAGGCGACCAGGTACCAGCGGCGCTCGGTGCACACCAGGCGGTGCGGTTCCACGGTGCGCCGGGTCGAGGAGCCGCCGTGGTCGCGGTACTCGAAGCGCAGCCGCTCCGCGTCCCGGCACAGATGGGCGATCTCGGTGAGTACGGCGGGGTCGACGGCGGAGGGCTGGGGGCCGCGCAGCATCGGCACGGTGAAGGCGTTCAGGGCGCCCACTCGGCGGCGCAGCCGGCTCGGGAGCACCTGTTCGAGCTTGGCGAGGGCGCGTACGGAGGTCTCGCCGATGCCCTCGATGCCCTGTCCGGCGGCCGTGCGCAGGCCCACCGCCACGGCGACCGCCTCGTCGTCGTCGAGGAGCAGCGGCGGCAGTTCGGCCCCCGCGCCGAGCTGGTAGCCGCCGCCCGTGCCGGGGCTGGCGTTGACGGGGTAGCCGAGTTCGCGCAGCCGGTCCACATCGCGCCGCACGGTGCGCGGTGTGACGCCCAGGCGGTCCGCCAGGTCGGCGCCGGACCAGTCGCGGTGGGCCTGCAGGAGCGAGAGCAGGCGCAGCAGTCGTGCCGAGGTCTCCAACATGGATCCGAGTCTGCCAGCCTTTGAGGACAGTAACTGTCCGCAAGGGTACGTACGTTGGGTTCATGGCAGACAACAGCGCGACCCAAGAGGTACGACCGTTCCGGATCGAGATCCCCGAGGCACAGCTCCAGGATCTGCACACCCGTCTGGACCTGACCCGCTGGCCCGACGAACTCCCGGGCGCGGGCTGGGAGTACGGGGCCCCGTTGTCGTACGTCCGCGACCTCGCGGCGCACTGGCGCAGTGGCTACGACTGGCGCAAGCACGAGGCCGCCCTGAACGAGATCCCGCAGTACGTCACCGAGATCGACGGCACCCAGGTGCACTTCCTGCACGTCCGCTCCCCCGAACCGGACGCCCTGCCGCTCCTGCTCACGCACGGCTGGCCGGGGTCGGTCGTGGAGTTCCTGGACGTCATCGGCCCGCTGTCCGACCCGCGTGCCCATGGCGGCGATCCGGCGGACGCCTTTCATCTGGTGATCCCGGCGATCCCGGGCTTCGGCTTCTCCGGGCCCACCCGGGAGCGTGGCTGGAACGTGCAGCGGATCGCCGAGGCGTGGGCCGAGCTGATGCGCCGGCTCGGATACGAGCGTTACGGCGCCCAGGGCGGCGACTGGGGTGCGGTGATCTCGCCCGAGCTGGGCCGGGTCGCGCCGGACGCCGTCGTGGGTGTCCATGTGAACGCGGCGTCGGCCGGTTTCACGCCGCTCGGCCCGCTGTCCGCCGAGGACCGGGCGGCGCTGAGCGACCGGGAGCGCGAACGGCTCGCGCTGCAGCAGTTCGGCCGGGACCAGTTGGGGTACGTGGCGATCCAGTCGACGCGCCCGCAGACCCTCGCGTACGGGCTGAGCGACTCTCCGGTGGGCCAACTCGCCTGGATCGTCGAGAAGTTCCAGGAGTGGACGAATCCGTCGGCGGTGCTGCCCGAGGACGCGGTGGACCGGGACCGGCTGCTGACGAACGTGATGCTGTACTGGCTGACCGGGACCGCGGGCTCCTCTGCCCGGCTCTACTACGAGTCCGCGAGCACCTGGGGAAGCCCGCCCGCCCCCTCGGGCGTGCCCACGGGCGTCGCGAACTTCGCGGTCGACCGCGCGGTCCGGGTGGTCGCCGAGCGGTCCAACACCGTCGCCCACTGGGCCGAGTTCGACCAGGGCGGGCACTTCGCCGCGCTGGAGACGCCGGACCTGCTGACAGGTGACGTCAGGGAGTTCTTCCGTCCGCTCCGGTGACGGGGGCGACGGCCCCCTTCGCCACGACGGACACGGACAGGTCGTTGTCCCGCGTGAAGTACGGCCCGGCCTGCACCGGGCCGTACTCCGTGTCTAGGGCCGCGCGCGGATACGTGAGCACCGGCTGCTTGTCGGCGATGTCGTCGAGCAGCCGCGCGATCCGCACCCGCGGCCCGCTCTCCCCCGCCGGGCGCAGCCACAGGTCCCAGATGCCGGGCGGCAGCACTCCGTAGGCCAGGGTGAAGCCGAACTCCGCCTGTTCGGCGACCACTTCGGCATGCAGCAGGGCGCCGGAGCCCCGGTGGCGGGCCTCGGCGCGGGCGGCCGGTGCGAGTGCGGTGCCGTACACCCGGCCGTGCACCACCAACCCGTCCTCGGCGGGCCGCAGTTCGTGCGCCTCGGCGTGCGGGGCGCGCAGCCAGCTGCGGACGCTGAGGTTGCCCTGCCGGGTGACGTACGGGATGCGGACGGCGACATGGCCGAGGGAGCCGCTCGGCACGCGGTCGACGAGGGAGCGCAGGTCGTTGACGCCGGGGGCGAGGCGGCGCGGCTCGCCGCCCGCGACCTGCGCGTAGGCGTCCCAGCGGCCCTCGGCCAGGGCGACGCCGCTGGGCAACGCGGCGCGCAGCCGGCCGTTGCCGACCGGGGTCAGCGGCAGGCTGACCTCCTCGTCGCGGTCGCGGCGGCGCAGTACCAGCAGCGCGGCACCCTGCTCGCCGGTCTCCGTGACGTCGAAGGTCAGTCCGCCCGCGGAGTCGGCGATGCAGTCGGCGCGCGGAGGCATGGCGGCGTCCTCTCCGGCGCGTCGACGCGCGGTCCGCGGAGCCGACGTCGTCATGCGGGCGCCCCCTCGTGCGTGCGATGCGTCCGGCACCGCGTGCGTTCGCCTTTGGGGGTTAGACCGCCGACCCGGCCCGTTGGTTGCCTTCACCACGCCACTTCAGGGTGTGTAGGGCAACTGCGGTACGTCGAAGCAGTTCTTGTCCATGTCGCCCTGGGAGACCCAGCCCTTGCCGTCCTTCCAGCGGGCCACCGACAGGCATGCCCTGCGGGTCTTCGGGGGCTCGGGCAGGCGTTCGTGGACGACCGGGACGAGCAGACCGTCGGCGGTGTAGGGCTCGCTGCGGTTCATGAAGCGGTCCACGCACGCGCGCGTGATGCCCGTCCCGGCGCAGGACTCGGCCGCGTCCGTGAACCACTTCGCGGCCGCCCACCCCTCCAACTGCCACTGGGAGTGCGTCTTGAGGCCCTTGGTCGCGTCCCGGAACTCCCGTACGGCCGGGTTGCCGGTTTCCTCGTAGCTGCGGCTGGAACCGGTTGCCCACAGGGCGTTGCGGCAGCGCGGGGCGTTCTTGTAGTCCTCGGGGACGGTGGACGCCCAGTTCTGCACGTTGGTGACCTTGGCGATGACCTCGGCGCCGACGTCGTCCATCGCCTCGCACAGCTGGGCGTTGCCGTGTGTGTCGATGGCGTCGAAGACGAGGTCGGCGCCCTGGTCCTTCAGATCGGCCGCGACGGCGCGGAAGTTGGGCAGCGCGAAGTCGACCTGCTCGCTGACCACCTTGTAGCCCTCGGCCTTCAGGCCCTGGGTGACGAGGCGGGCGTAGGAGGCCGACGCGGACTGGTTGTAGGAGACCACGGCCGCCGTGCGGGCGCCCTGCTCGCGCTTGAAGTAGCGGTAGACCTCGGTGCCGCCGTACAGCTTTCCGTCCCAGCCCGGCGTGCCGGTGCGCGGCGCGAGGCTGCCGTAGATGCCGTACAGGTGCGGGTAGGTGTCGTAGGCGGCGCCGATGGGCTGGCCCCCGATGTCGGGCACGCGCGCGTCGGACACGCGGGAGGCGCCCGCGTAGTCGAGGGCGGTGGTGGCGACGAGGGCGGTCACCCGGTCCTCGTCGATCAGCTTGTGCACGCACTCGTTGTCGCCGACGCCGCTGCCGCCGTCGTCGCAGGTGTGCACCTCGACCGTGCGGCCGTCGATGCCGCCGCGCGCGTTGAGCCGGTCGAACCAGGCCTTCGCCCCGTCGCGCGGGCCGGTGAACGTGGAGCCGCCGACCGGGCTGGTGACGCTGGTGATGATGCCGACCCGGATCGGTTCGGCGCCGCCCGGTGCGGACGGTGTGGCGCGGTGCTCGAAGTCGCTCTCGGGAAGGCGGCTGCCGCAGGCCGTGCCCACAAGGAGCAGCAGGCCCGCGGCAACCGTCTCAGCAACCCGCGGCCGGGCTCGACGACGCATCGCCGCTCAGCTGGACGAGGGCGCACAGGGTCTTCACGGAGACCTTCCAGGTGCCGTCCTGCTCGACGGAGGTCCCGGCGGCTCCCGGCAACGCGGTGGCGCCCTTCAGCAGCAGCGCGTACGTCACGTTCGCCTCGGTCGGCGAGGTGAACTCGATCTTCTCGACGTGCGCCTTGACCTGCTGACCGCGCTGGTCACCGCTGAAGCCCTTCAGTACGGCGGTCATCTTGTCGCCGTTCTCCAGAACCGCCTGCTTGTCCTTCATGGAGACGGCCGGGTCGAAGAACTTCTCCCAGTTCTGCTTGATCTCCTTCTCGGCCGCAGCGGGGTCCGACGGGGCCGTCGGGCTCGGCTGGGCACTGGTCGGCTTCTCGACCGAGGGGGTCGGCGGAGCGCTGCTGCTCCCGCCGCTGTCGTCACTGCACGCCGCGAGGGCCGGGGCGAGGACGAGGACGGCGGCGGCTCCCAGTGCCGTCAGCCGTCCGGTGGCCCTCCCGGGCCCGCGTCCCCGCCTGCCGTTCCCCCGCCTGAGGTCGCTCCCGAGAACCATCTGGCTCACCACCGGGTGTCGGTCCGGGCCAAGTGCGCCCGGTGCTTTCAGGGTCAGCTTGCAGAAGGCATAGTGCAAGTCCATCGGTGGACTTGGAAGGGCCGGACAGAGACCCGACATGTGGGAGCCCCGGATGCGGACAGCTCGACTGCGGACCGTGCACCCCGTCCTCTGGGCCGGGTGGGCGGCGCTCGCCACCGGCGCGGTGCTGTGCGTCATCGGCTGGTACGGCATCTCGGGCGAGCGGTACGCGGAGCGGCAGCTGCCCTACCTCGCGTCCTGCACGGTGCCCGGCGCCGCCCTGATCATCGCGGGCGCGGTGCTGCTCACGCACGGCAGGAACGCGCTGGCGGCGGCGCGCGTGGAGGAGCTGTACGGCCTGCTGGTGGCGGCCGGACCCGCCGACGGCGAGGAGTCCGGGCAGCCGGCCGCCGAACCCGTGGCCACCAGCGGGGAGCTGCTGATGGTGCCGGGCGGCACGCTCTGGCACCGCGCGGACTGCCCGCTGGTCGCCGGCAAGGCCGAGGCCGTACCGGTGGACTCGCACGTCCTGGCGGGCGGGGACCTCGGGCCGTGCCCCATCTGCGAACCGCCCGCCACCGGCCCCGGGCGTCCGGGTCGGTGATGGCGTCCCTGACGTACGACCTCACGCTCGCCGGTCTCTCGGTCGGCAGCGCCGCCGCGCTCACCGGAATCGGCCTGATCGTGACGCACCGCGCGACGGGCGTCCTGAACTTCGCGCACGGCGCGATCGCGATGGTCTGCGCGTACGTGCTGCGGCAGTTCACGGTCGAGTGGCACTGGTCGCTCGCGCTCGGGGCCGCGGTGACACTGCTCGTGGTGGCTCCGGCGATCGGCGTGGTCCTGGAGCGCTTCGTCTTCCGACCGCTGTCCGTGCTGGGCAGTGATCCCACGCAGACCCTGGTGGCCTCCATCGGGCTGTTCGTGCTGCTGGTGGGCGGGGCGGCCCTGGTGTGGGGACCCGGTGCGCGCGCGGACGCGCCGACGCTGGTGTCGGCGGATCCGTGGGGGCAGCTGGCGGTGGCGGTCGTCCTGGCCGCCGGTGTCGGGGCCGTGACCCGCTGGACGCGTTTCGGCCGGGAACTGCGCGCCGTCGTCGACGACCGCTCGCTCGCCCTGCTCGGCGGCATCGACGCGGACCGGGTGGCCGCGGCGGGCTGGGCCTTCGGCTCGTTCACGGCGGGCCTGACGGGCGTGCTGCTCGCCCCGTACGTGCGGCTGGACCCGTACGGGATGCCGCTGCTCGTCATGGAGGTGATGGCCGTCGCGGTGGCCGCCCGGATGCGCAGCCTGCCGGTGGCCGTCGTGGCGGCGCTGGGCATCGCGGTCGCGCAGAGCCAGCTGACCCGTCTGCATCCGTCGGGCTGGGCGGAACCGCTGTTCCAGGCCGTGGGCGCCAACCTGTTCGTGGTCGCCCTGCTCGTCGCGGCTCTCGTCCTGCCCGGCATCGGCACGCGCGACGCGCTCCCGCGCACGGCGACGGCCCGCGTGCCCACGCCGCCGGGGGCGTGGATCGTGGCCGTGGTCCTCTTCCTGCTCCCGCTCGGCTTCGCGGGCTCGGACCTGCACACCTCGGTCCAGGTCCCGGCGCTCGGCGTGGTGCTGCTGTCCCTGGTCGTCGTCACCGGTCGCGGCGGCCAGATCTCCCTCGGCCAGGCGGCGTACGCGGGCCTGGGCGCCCTCTTCACGGCCCTGCTCGCCGCGGGCCGCTTCCCCGGCCTGCCGCGCCTGCCCGAACTGGCCGCGCTGGCCCTGGCGGTGGTGCTGGTGGCGCCCCTCGGCGTCCTGACCGGCTGGCCCGCGATCAGCCGCCACGGCCTGGCCCTCGCCCTCGCCACGTTCGCGGTGGGCGTCGGCGTCAGCCGCTTCGTCTTCGCCCAGCCGTACGCCACGGCGGGCCTCTCCCTCGACCGCCCCACCGGCTTCGACGGCGACCGCGCGTACTACGTCCTCGAACTCGCCCTCCTGGCCGGGGCGTTGCTCGCGGCCCGCGCCCTGCGCCGCGGCCGCACCGGCAGAGCCCTGGCAGCCATGCGGGACCACGAGTCGGGCGCCTCGGCGGCGGGAGTACGCGTCCCGGCCCTGAAACTGTCGGCGTTCGTGGCGGGCGCCGCGCTGGCGGCCCTGGGCGGCGGCATGCTCGGCATGGGCCTGCGCGCCTTCGACCCCGGTGCCTACGACCCCGTCCGCGGCCTCCTCTGGTTCGCCGCGATCGTCGTCCTCGGCGCCGACAGTGTCCTGGGCGCCCTGGCCGCCGCGGCCCTTCTCGTCGGCCTCGACGCGGGCACCCGCGGGGGCGTCGCGGCAGCCTCGATCGGCCTCCTCGCCGTCCTGGTGGGCCGCTTCCCCGGTGGCCCCTACGAGGCCCTGCGCCTGGCGGCGTCCCGCCTGCGACTACGACGGAGAGTGGCACTCACGCCGGTGGGTGCGCAGGCGCGGAGGCGGTTGGGGACCGCGGGAGCCGGGATCGGCGATCACGGCAGAGGGGCCGGGGCGGTCCGGAGCGAGGGTGGGACGCCGCAGCCGACGCAGTCTCGCAGCGCCGGTGAAGCCCTGAGCGGGCCAAGCGCGGACGGTACGGCGCAGCCCGACGGGACGGGGCAGCCGAGGAGTTCCGAGGGTGCCGCCGCGCCGGGGCGCCCTGCGGCGCGGCCGGGCCCGGCCGGACGGGTACCGGCCGCCTCGTCCGCCCTGCACCCCCTCCTGCGGGCCCGCCGACTCCACGTCGCTTACGGCGGGTTCACCGCACTGGACGGTGTCGACCTCGACGTCCCGGCGGGGCGGATCACCGCGGTCGTAGGACCCAACGGGGCCGGGAAGAGCACCCTGTTCCACTGTCTGGCCGGGACCGTGCGGCCCGACAGCGGGCGGGTGCTGCTCGGGGAGCGGGACGTGACGCGGCGGGCTGCGCATGCGCGGACGCGGCTCGGGGTGGCGCGGACCTTTCAGCAGCTGGCCGTCTTCCCGTCGCTGACCGTGGCCGAAAACGTTCGGGTGGGCGCCGAGCAGGGCCGCGTCACCGATCCGGGCGCCGTGGAGCGGGCGTTGCGGCTGCTGAACCTCGACGGGCCGCTACGGACACTGCCCGCGGCGGAGCTGCCGACGGGAACCCTGCGGCGTGTCGAACTGGCCCGGGCGCTCGCCGGCAGCCCAAGGGTGCTGCTGCTGGACGAACCGGCCGCGGGGCTCGACAGCAGGGAAGTCACCGCACTGGCCCGGCTGTTGCGGGCCCTCGCCGCGGACGGCATGGCCCTGCTCGTCGTCGAGCACGACCTCGACCTGGTCGCCGACCTCGCCCACACGGTGCACGTCATGGCCGCGGGCCGCATCGTGGCCTCCGGGCCCGCCGACCGCGTACTGGAGACACTCGGCACGATCGAGACGGCAGGCGAGCCGACGATCGAGACAGGAACCGGCCGATGAGCATCGCCCTGCGCCGCGCGCGCGTGCGCTACGGCCCCCTTGAGGCCCTGCACGGCGTGACCCTCCTCGCCCCGGGCCCCGGCCTCACCGTGCTGCTCGGCCGCAACGGCTCCGGCCGTACGACCGCACTGCGCGCCCTGGCCGGGACGCTCCCGCTGTCCGGTGGCGCCGTCGTCTGGGACGGCGCCGACGTGACCCGGCTGCCCGCGTACGAACGCGCCCGCCGCGGCCTGTGCCTCGTCCCGGAACGCCGGGCCGTCTTCGGCTCCCTCACGGTCCGCGAGAACCTCGAACTGGCCTCGGGGACGCGCGCCTTCGACCTCGCCCTCGACTCCTACCCCCCACTGCGCCCGCTGCTCCCCCGCCGCGCGGGCACCCTCTCCGGCGGCGAACAGCGCATGCTCGCCCTCTCCCGCGCCCTGCTGTCACACGCGCGCGTGGTGCTCGTCGACGAACCCGCGCAGGGCATGTCGCCGGCGGTGGCGGCCCGCACGTACGAACTGCTGAGCGGCCTCGACGCCTGTGTGGTGATCGCGGAGCAGCGGCTGCCGCCCGGCCTGCGGGCGTCCGCGGGCCGGACGACGTACGTCCATGAACTGCGCCGTGGTGCCGTCGTGTTCAGCGGAGAGGCGGCGGAGGTGAGGGGGGTGCGAGGGGCGGAAGGGGGGAGAGGGGCGGGCCGAACAGGGCCGGGGCCGGGGACGAGGCCTGGACGCCGCCTGGGCCCATAGCCGTGGCCGGGCTCTTGGACGCGCCTGCCCCCGTTGCGGCTGCCGTGTCCTTCGGGACACCCGACCCCTTCGGGATCAGCAGCAGCGTGCCCGGGTTCAGCCGGTCCGGATGCGGCCCGACCATCTGCTCGTTGGCCTTGTACAGTGCCCGCCAGCCGCCCTTCACCTGGTACAGGCGGGCGATCGACGACAGCGTCTCGCCGGACTTCACCACGTGCATGCGACCCGCCAGCCCGTACCTCCTGGAACAGACGGGCCACGCCTCCCACCCCTGGACGGCGAGGACCTTCTCGGCGACCGTGATCTGATCCGCGCGTGAGGCGAGGTCCGCGCGCGGGGCGTACGCGAGACCGCCGAAACCCTCCCAGCTGGGCTGCCAGAACTGCAGCCCTCCGTAGAAGCCGTTGCCGGTGTTCGCGTCCCAGCGCCCGCTGCTCTCGCACTCGGCGAGACAGCCCCAGGGCCACTGGTCCTCGACGCAGTCGTACGGGACACGGCCCGCCTGGGGGCCCGGAAGCGGCGGCGGTGGTGCCCCCGCGCTCGCCCGGGCGGGGGCGAGGACGGTCAGGGCGGCGGCGACCACGGCCGCGTACCGGACGCGCTTGCTCGTCGACATGGGGTACATCGGCCCACGCTATGCAGCCCGCCCCGGCCATCCGTCGAGCCGCGCCCGCCCCCGCGAGCGCCCCACCCGGTCGGAGGACCGGGCGGGGCCCCGTTGCCCGGGGGCGGGAGAGCGGGGCTCAGAGTGCGAGCCGCTGCCCGGGCAGAATCAGGTCGGGATCACCGCCGATGACGGCCCTGTTGGCGGCGTAGACGTTCCGCCAGGTGGTCCCGTGCTGTGCCGCGATCGTGCTCAGCGTGTCACCGCTGCGGACGGTGTAGTTGCCGCGGGACGTACCGCGGTCGGCGTGTCCCTGCGAACGAGCCGGCGTCTTCGACGGCTTCGTCTTCGCGGGAGCGGACTTGTGCGTCTTCACGGGGGCGGACTTGGTGGTGGCCGAGCCGGAGCCGGCCGAGCCGCCCGAGGAGGCGGGCGCGCCGCCGTACGCTCCGGCGCGCGCCGAGCAGGTGGGCCACGCGCCCCACCCCTGTGCGCGCTGGACCTTGGTGGCGACGGCGATCTGCGCGGACCTGGAGGCCTTGTCGGCGGTCGACGCGTAGGCCGCTCCGCCGTACGCACGCCAGGTGCCCGCGGAGAACTGGAGTCCTCCGTAGTAGCCGTTGCCGGTGTTGATGTGCCAGTTCCCGCCGCTCTCGCACTTGGCGATGCGGTCCCACACTCCGCTGTCGGCCGCGGCGGCGTTGCCGGTCGCGGCGAGCAGTCCGAGCGGGGCGAGCAGTGCCGCGCCGGCGAGGACCGCCGTCGTACGAGTCGTGCAAGCCGTACGAGCCTTACTGGGCTGACGAGTGTTCTCGGCACATGCGGACATGTATTTCCCTCTCGACGTACCCGGGGTCCCCCAAGGCGGGGCGCGGCTCCCGTCGCGTAGGACGCGGTCGTCGCGCTCCGCCCCGTCCGCCGGAGGCTGTGCTGCGAGCTGGCTGTGGTGCGGCCGGCGGACGATCCCGAGCGGTGCTCGTTGCACACGGCCGAGGAATCTAGGGAGCCGGGCGGTCCGATATCAACCAACTCCTTGTCATTCCAGGCCAGTTAGCCGTTACCGTGGGTATCAGCGATTTTCGGCCACCCACTTCATTCACTGATATCCGGATTTGTCGACCTGTCGCCCTGGTGATCTGTGACCCACTTCACGCAACCAACTTCCTTGGAACTCCTACGAGTTGGCGTGGAGTGACGGATTCCGCGGTCAGGTTCACCCTGTGCGTCGGATGGTTCGATTCCGTTCGCTCTCGGGCGTGACTCCGGCCACAGATCACCCGTTGTCTTCTTCATGAGCCGGGGCCACCGGCTTCATGGGCCGGGAGCCACCCGGCATCGCCACGCACCGCATCCCGAGGAGCCACCCGTGCCGCGCATGCTCGACGTCGGCGACGACGTACGCGCCGAGATCGGCGACGAAGAAGCCGACCGGCTGCTCGCCGGAGAGAACGCCCCCGGCAGCTACGACTGCACGTCCTGCCGCACCCAGGGCGACTCGGAACAGGAGCGCACCAGCACCGTCCTGTTCATCGGCGACGAGACCGCCGTCCTCGCGTTCGCCCACGCCACCTGCCTGCCCTCGCAGGTCGTCCAGGTCACCGAGGAGCAGCTCCAGGGCGCCGTCCGCTCCATCTCCGCCGACGGGCCCGCGAACACCGGCCCCGAACAGGCCGTGCTCGGTGTCACCAGCGGACTCGTCCTGATCGCCGGGGAGTTGCATCCGGCGCTCGTCGTCGAGCCGACCGGGCCGATCGTGCGGCCCGGCTCGACCGACATCGGCGACGACTTCCTGCCGCTGCTCATCGAGCAGGGCTTCATGCCGCTGACCGAGCTGAACTCGCCGCCACCGGTGCTGCACGGCTGGTCCGTGCTGCTCGCCATGGGCCAGCTGCACGCCGTGCTGCAGCCCGGCACGGGCGGCGGCTCCCCCGTCGCCTGGTGGCAGGCCCACCAGGCGCTCCAGGTCACCGAGAGCTGGCGGGCCGCCGCCAACAAGCACCAGCAGGTCCTGCTGTTCGCGGCCCCCGTGGGCTCCATCGGCCGCCAGCCCCGCGAGGACCTCCTGCGCGACGCCCTGGACAAGGCCGCGGCCAACGGCAAGCTGGTAGGAAGCGCGATGCCGCTCGCGGGAACCTGAGCGGTCGCGTCGGCGGGCGGGCGCATTGCTCCGGCCGGGTGAACAGCGCGTTGCTCACCGCGGACAAGGTGAACGTCGGGTGTGCGGGAACCCGGGGGTCGCGCTGCCAGACGATCTGCGACACGGATCTGCGGC
>NZ_JBEXDZ010000080.1:0-41377 GCF_040606085.1 Streptomyces sp. NPDC005485
GGTGCGGGCCACTGCTCGTACGAAGCCCGGCACGAGCCGCCGAAGGACGAAGTCCGGCACGAGGCCTCGCCGTGACAGGCACCCTTGCGCGGCGGATTCACGCGCGCTCTCGCAGCCGTTCGAAATTCATCCGGATCGCCCAGCATGAACCGTCGCCGACCGGGCACCCGAGCCTCAGGCCCCGCCGCGCTCCCCCGTCGCGGCGGGGCTTCCCTCTGCGTCGGCCTGCCCGGCAGGGCCCTGTCGGACCGCCTCGCGTGCCGTGCGGGCGTCGGTCACGTCGAGGAAGACCTGGTCGGCCTCGGGGACGGTGCGGGCGACGGAGCGTTTGATGCGGATGGCGACCTCCTCGACGTGTTCGCTGTCCAGTCCGGGTGCGAGGTCGATCCGGGCGGCCACCAGCGTCGAGTCGAGGCCCAGCTGCATGGTGAGCAGCGCCTCCACGCTGTCGATCTCGGGCTGGGCGTCGAGCACAGCGCGGATCTTGTTTCGCAGGTCCTCGTCGGCGGCCTGTCCGATCAGCTGGTCGCGCGCGTCACCGCCCAGCCAGTACGCCACGTACACGAGCAGCGCGCCGATGGCGATGGAGGCCGACGCCTCCCACACGACCTGGCCGGTCACCATGTGGAGCGCCATGCCGACGAGCGCGAGGGTGACGCCGATCACCGCGGTGCCGTCCTCGGCGACGACCGTGCGCAGCGCGGGATCACGCAGTCCGCCCGCTCCCCCCTGCCCCCGTACCTGATGGAGCGCCCGCAGCAGCGACGCCCCCTCGAAGAGCAGGGCCAGACCCAGCACCACGAGGCCGGTCACATAGCCGCCGAAGGACTCCTCGGCGCCGTTCCTCAGGGCCTCGAAGCCCTGGAAGAAGGAGAAGCAGCCGCCCATCACGAAGATTCCGACAGCCGCGAGGAGCGACCAGAAGAAGCGCTCCTTGCCGTAGCCGAAGGGGTGGCGGCGGTCTGCGGGGCGGCGGCTGCGGCGCAGGGCGGCGAGAAGGAAGACCTCGTTCAGGCTGTCCGCCACGGAGTGCGCCGCCTCCGAGAGCAGGGCGGGCGAGCCCGAGATCAGACCGCCCACGGCCTTGGCCACGGCGATGAGGAGGTTGGCGCCCAGGGCGACCAGCACGGTGATCCGCGTCTTGCGGTCCGATCCCTCCGACCCGCCCGATCGGTTCGACGTTTTCCGCTTCACATCGGCCGGTTGCCCAGGCCGGCCCTTCTCATTCCGTGGCGACGGCGGAATTCGGGGAACCCGGTGCGAGCACACGTGTTCCGGCACGGCGGGCACGTCAGTGAGGAGAGGCGTCATGAGCGAGAGCGAGGGAAACTCTGCGTACGGGAAGCAGCAGTTCAAGCGGTCCAAGAGCCACTTCACGGACCGGGTCACGGCGGATGGACGGGACGGCTGGCCGGTGGCCGAGGGCCGTTACCGGTTGGTCGTCAGCCGTGCCTGTCCGTGGGCGAGCCGCGCTCTGGTCTCGCGGCGGCTGCTCGGCCTGGAGGAGGCCGTGTCACTGGCGGTCGCCGATCCGATCCAGGACGACCGCAGCTGGCGTTTCACCCTCGATCCGAACGGTCGCGACCCCGTGCTCGGGATTCGCTTCCTCAGCGAGGCGTACGAGGCCAGGGAGCGGGCTCACCCCGGCGGAGTGAGCGTGCCCGCGCTGGTGGACGTGCCCAGCGGCAAGCTGGTCACCAACGACTACCAGCAGATCACTCTCGACTTCGCCACCGAGTGGACCGCCCTGCACCGCGACGGGGCGCCCGACCTGTACCCGGCGCCGCTGCGCGACGAGATCGACCAGGTCATGGCGGAGGTCTACGAGGACGTGAACAACGGCGTGTACCGGACGGGCTTCGCGACGGACCAGGGGGAGTACGAGAAGGCCTGCGAGGGAGTCTTCCGGCGACTGGACCTGCTGTCGGAGCGGCTCGCCACCCGGCGCTATCTGGTGGGCGACAGCATCACCGAGGCGGACATCCGGCTGTTCACCACGCTCGTCCGCTTCGACGCCGTCTACCACGGGCACTTCAAGTGCAACCTCCGAAAGCTGACGGAGAACGCGGTGCTGTGGGCGTACGTCCGCGACCTCTACCAGACCCCCGGCTTCGGTGACACCGTCGACTTCGACCACATCAAGCGGCACTACTACCAGGTCCACACCGGGATCAACCCGACCGGCATCGTCCCCCTCGGCCCGGATCTCTCCGGCTGGTCGGTGCCTCATCACCGCGAGGAGCTCGGCGGCAGGCCGTTCGGCGAGGGGACACCGCCAGGGCCGGTGCCCGAGCACGAGGAAGTCCCGGCCCCGGGACGTCCCTGACCGCAAAGGAGACTCAGGTGGCAAAGAACAAGAAGAAGAAGCTCCCCCTCGCCTACAAGCCCGTGGGCTTCGTGCTGGGCTGGGCGAGCGGATCCCTGGCCGGGCTGGCGTTCCAGAAGACGTGGAAGGCCCTGCGGCACGAGGATGACGCGCCCGACGCGCTGGACAGGGATCGCGGCTGGGGCGAGATCCTGATCGCCGCCGCCGTCCAGGGCGCCATCTTCGCGGTCGTGCGCAGTGCGGTGGACCGCACGGGCGCGAAGGCCATCGAGCGGTCGACGGGTGTGTGGCCGACCTCCGACTCGGGCGGCAGGGACTGAGTACGGGAGGCCCGCGGCAGGGACTGAGTCCGGGAGGACCGGCCGTCGAGGGACCGGCCGCGCGGGGTCGCGCGGCCGGGCGCGCGTTCAGCCCTGCTTGGGCGCCGTGGACCGGACGCTGCGCAGCGTGAAGGAGTGTCCGGCCGGGTCGGCGTAGCCCCGCTCCTCGAACGGGGCCCCGGCGTCCTTGGTGTCCAGGGGGCGCCCGCCCAGGGCGATGATCTTGCGTTCCGCCTCGTCCATGTCCGCCACGTCGAAGTCCAGGTGGGCCTGGAGGGAGTTCTCGGGGCGGGGCCAGCTCGGGGGCGTCGCCTTCACGTCCCTGCGAAACGCCATCCGCATCCCGTCGACGCCCTTGATCTCCACCCGGTTCGCGCTCGCGTGCGTCTCCTCGCCCTCCAGCAACTCCTTGTAGAAGACGGCGAGTTTCTCGGGTTCGGCGCAGTCCAGCAGCACGGCACCCCTCACTACCAGTCCCATGGTTCCTCCGTACGGGTCCGGGGCGCGGGTGCAGCCACCCACCGCCTGGCCTGTGCGGGTACCCCGCCTGATGGAATCAGTCGGCCACGCTCCACTCGCCGTCGCGCATGAGGTCGCGGCCCACCAGTTCGTCGGCCTCGCGCCAGGCCTGCACGCGCTCGGGTGTGACGCGGAAGTAGAGGTAGGGGGTGGCGAGTTGGCGCGGGTCGAATTCGGTCTTCGCCGCGAACGTGTCGCCGACTCCCGCCGGCAGCTCGGCCGGTTCCAGCGTCTGCACGGTGCCTTCGATCAGAACCACGTCACGGGTGGGCCCGATGCCCAGCCGCACCCTGCCGGTCGCCCGCAGGTTCCTTCCGGTGGGGCTTGCGGCCGGGGTGGCCAGCAGCACGGTGGTGCCGTCCCAGTGGAAGGAGAGCGGGATCAGATACGGGTTTCCCCCGTCGGCGTCGGCCGTCGACACCCAGGCGTCGACGTCGTTCTCCAGCCGGGCGAGCGTGTCCTGCTTGCGTTGCTTCGGGGTGCGGGCGGTGGAGGTCATCGGTGAGCGGTCTCCTGATGGTTGTCGTACGGAATCGGTCTACGGCAGTGGCGTCGGGGCGTCCTCGTGCGCGTCGCGGCGGGCCTGTCGGTGTGCCGTGATCTCGGCGAGACGGGTCTCGGCCGCGGTCAGCTGCATGTCGAGGGCGGTCGGATAGGCGCTGTGCTGCATGTCCGCCACCAGGTGGCGGGCCGTCGCGGCGATGTGCGGGTGGGTGCCGGCGGGCAGTCGTGCGTAGGTGGCCCGCCAGACGGCTGCCTCGGCCTCGCGGGCGGGCCGTGGCAGGGCGGTGCTCGCCGCGTCGAGGGCCGCGAAGGCGAGGGACTGGTCGACGAAGGCGTGGTAGATCCGTACGGCCTCCGGGTCCGGGAAGCCCGCTTCGCGCAGCACGCCGAGGATCGTCTCGACCGCGGCGATCTCATGGACCCGGCCCGTCACACGGTAGGCGCTGAGCACGGCGGCCTGCGGGTGTGCGAGGGCGTCGGAGTGCATCCGCAGGCCCAGGTCCCGCAGGTCCGCGCGCCAGTCACCGGTGGGGCGCCAGGTGCGCAGCGTACGGCCGATGAGTTCGTCGGCGATGGCGAGCAGCAGGTCGTCGGTGTCGTGGAAGTACCGGTACAGGGCGCTGGGGTCGGCGCCCAGGGCGAGGCCGAGGCGGCGGACCGTGAGAGCCTCCGCGCCGTGCTCCTTGAGCAGCCGCAGCGCGGTCTCGACGATCAGCTCCTCGGAGAGGACGACGCCCGTCTTGGTGGGGCGGCGACGCCGTCGGGCCTCCGGAGGGACCACTCGCTCGTTCATCGGCTTCCTCCTTGTCCGGCAGTCGCCGTGCCGGGCACCTTATGACAACAGCGTTGACGTGTTAAGTACCTGAGCAGTTTCATTTCCGGTCATCGGGCCCGTGTCGGGCCCCCGGGTGCGATCGGAGCAGGCCATGACGCAGAAGCCGTACGGTGAGGATCCCCCGTCGCTACGCAAGTCCCTCGGTGTCGTGGACGGCGTCGCCATCGCCGCCTCCAGCACGGCGGCGACCACGAGCATCGGCATCGGGCTCGGTGTCACCGCCGGGGTGGTCGGGCTGCATCTGCCGGCCATCATGCTGCTGGCCTTCCTGCCGATCCTCGGGATCGCGGGCGCCTACACCCGGCTGAACCGCGTCGAGCCGAACGCGGGCAACGGCTATGTGTGGGTGGGGCGTTCACTCACTCCCTGGCTGGGATTCCTGGTCGGCTGGGTGAACATCGTCGCCACGGTGGCGTTCCTCGCGTACACCACGGCCGTGACCGGGTCGGCGGTGCTCCAACTCGCCGGTGAGGCGCACCTGCACAGGGTTGCGGGTCTCGCGCTGGACCCCGGCTCCACCGCCCAGACCACGGCTGTGGGCATGGTGGTTCTCGTCGGCGTGACGCTCACCGCGGTGACCGGGATCAAGACGGCCGCGCGGCTGCAGAGCGGGCTGCTGGTCTTCGAGTACCTCGTGCTGCTGGGCTTCTGCGGCTACGGCATCGTCGCCGGACCGCACCCCTTCCGGCTGAGCTGGTTCGACCCCTTCGCGATCCCGTCGGCGTCGGCTCTCGCCCAGGGGCTGCTGCTGTCGGTCTTCTGCTACTGGGGCTTCGAGGCCGCGTTCACCGTGAACGAGGAGGTGCGTGATCCACGGGACGCCTCTCGCGCAGGCGTCATCACGCTGGTGACGATGCTGGGCCTGTTCCTGCTCGGTTCGGTCGCCTTCCAACGGGTGCTGTCCGAGCAGGAGTTGGCCGGGCACGGCGCCCAGGGGCTGGCGTTCTTCGGCGACCGGCTCGCCTCGCAGCCGCTGGCCGCGCTGCCGCTGGTGGCCCTGATGTTCTCGGCCGTCGCCTCGCTCCAGGCGGGCGTGATCCCCACGGCACGCGGGATGTTCGCGATGAGCCGGGACCGTACGCTCGGGCCCGTGTGGTCCAAGGTCAGTGCCCGGTACGGGACTCCGGCGGCCGGGACGCTGCTGATCGGCGCTGTGGCGTCGGCGGTGGCGGCGCTCGCCCTGGTGATCCCCCGGCTCGCCGACATGATCATGGCGACGGTCAACGCGGTCGGGATCGTGGTGGCCCTCTGCTACGCGCTCACCGCGCTCGCGGCGGCGGCGCGCTTCCGAGGGCTGCTGCGTGAGGACTGGCGGCAGGGGGTCCGGGCGGTGGTGCTGCCCGCGCTGAGCGCCGCGGCTCTGCTCGGACTCGGCGGCTACCTCTGCTGGTCCTTCTACACCTCCGCCGACCACTTCGAAGTCAGCGCGGACAACGGGTGGTTCCTGCTGCTCACCCCCGCCGTGATGATCGCCTCCGGCTTCCTGGCCGCCGCGTGGGCCAAGTGGGTGCGCAAGTCGCCGTACTTCCGCACCGGCCGCGGCACGGACGCCGACGCCCCGCAGTTGTTGACCACTCTCAGCTAAGGACACCCCACATGCACGCCGACCTTCTCTTCACCGGCGGACCGGTCCTCACCCGCGACGGCCGCACCGCGACGGCCGTCGCGGTCACCGGCGAGCGGATCACCGCCGTCGGCGGCGCCGAGGTCCTGGAACTGAGAGGGCCGCGGACCGAGGTCGTCGACCTCGCCGGGCGGCTCCTGCTGCCCGGGTTCCAGGACGCGCACGTCCATCCGCTCCCGGCCGGTCTCGAACTCACCCAGTGCGACCTGACCGGCACCAGGACCGCCGAGGAGACCCTCGCCGCCGTCCGCACCTACGCCGACACCCACCCCGACCGGGAGTGGATCACAGGGGGCGGCTGGTCCATGGAGGCCTTCGAGGGCGGTACGCCGACCAAGGAGCTGCTGGACGCGGTCGTACCCGACCGGCCGGTGTATCTGCCCAATCGCGACCATCACGGCGCCTGGGTCAACAGCCGGGCCCTCGCGCTCGCCGGCATCACACGCGACACGCCCGACCCGGCCGACGGGCGGATCGACCGGGACGCTTCGGGTGAGCCGAGCGGCTCGCTGCAGGAGGGGGCGATGCAGCTCGTGGGCCGGCTCACGCCGCCGGCCACGCCGTCCGACCGGCTGGCGGCCCTGCTGCATGCCCAGAGCCGGCTCCACGCACTCGGCATCACCGCATGGCAGGACGCGCTCGTCGGGGACTTCCTCGGCATGGAGGACCCGTCGAGGGCGTATCTGACAGCTGCCCGGGACGGCTCACTCACCGCGCGTGTCGTCGGCGCGCTGTGGTGGGACCGTGAGCGCGGTCCCGAGCAGATCCCCGAACTGGTGGAGCGCAGGGCCGCGTCGAGCCATGGCCGGTTCCGCGCGGGCAGCGTGAAGCTGATGCTGGACGGGGTGGCCGAGACCGGGACCGCCGCGCTGCTCGACCCCTACCTGGACAGGTGCGGCTGCGCCACCGCCAACCTGGGCACCAGCTTCCTCGACGCCGATCAACTTCCCAAGTACGTCACCGAGTTGGACGCTCTGGGCTTCCAGTGCCACTTCCACGCCCTGGGCGACCGTGCCGTACGCGACGCGCTGGACGCGATCGAGGCCGCGCGGGCGGCGAACGGGCCGAGCGACACGCGGCCCCACCTGGCGCATCTGCAGGTGGTGCACCCCGCGGACGTGCCGCGTTTCGCCCGGCTCGGCGCCACCGCGAACATCCAGCCGCTGTGGGCGGCGCATGAACCGCAGATGGACGAGCTGACCATCCCTTTCCTCGGGCCGGAACGGGCCGCGTGGCAGTACCCGTTCGGTGCGCTGCTGCGCTCCGGAGCCCGGCTCGCGGCGGGCAGCGACTGGCCGGTGAGCAGTCCCGATCCGCTGCAGGGCATCCACGTCGCGGTCAACCGTGTCGCCCCCGACGCCGGCGACACGCCGGTGTTCCTGCCCGCCGAACGCATCGGACTCGCCGAGGCGTTGGCCGCCTACACGGCGGGCTCGGCGTATGTGAACCACCTCGACGACACGGGCGAGGTACGGGCCGGCGCACTGGCCGATCTCGTGGTGCTCGACCGCGATCCGTTCGACGGGGCGGCTGAGGCGATCGGCGACACGCGGGTCGCGCAGACGTATGTGGGGGGCGCGCGAGTATACGCAGCTCAAGAGGCGTAGGCAGTAACGGACATCACGGTGAGGTCACGCGTAGATCATTTACACTCTGGGCAGCCTCGTAGCGCTTCACGGTTCAATCTTCGGCCGTAGAAGCTGAGTTCGAGTGCACGGGTGGCCATGTCGGCCACCCGTTCGCAGGGCGGGGGGATTCCGTTTCACCGTCTCCCGGAAGGAAGCGCATGCCTCAGGACGTCACGTTCGGCCTCCCCCTCGACATGCCCGTCAGCAGACATCTGGAGCACACCCGGAATCTCCCTGGCCCTCGCCTGACAGGCCGAGCGCTTCCTGATCAACACAGCTGAGCCGGAGAGCATGAATCCGGCACGGACGAGCGGCTCGCCGCGCTCGAGAACCGAGCGGGCCCGGGGCGGTTCGTCCTCGCAGGTCAGCTAGGCGATCCGCACCACTTTCCCGGCTTCAAGACGCGACCGGCCAGCACCCACGGCCGATCGCTCCGTTGTCATGACCACAGCTTGTTGGGAGACCGGCGTGAAATCTCGAGTCGTAGATGCTGTTTCGAAGGCGTCCACCGACGGCTTGATCCCGGCGCAGCCAAGCGCCCAGGTCCAGCCCACGGCGGCGGGGAGCGCCCTGGCCCGCCTCTTCGTGGAACGCGTCCATGGGACTACGCAGGAGCACCGAAGGTTCCAGAACGCCGCTCAGCAGCGGCTGAACGCACTCGGATCCCCCCGCGCCGGCACCACCCTGCATGTGGACGGAGCCGTCCATCTGGCGCAGCCCGCGTTCCTCCCGCCCGACGAGGAGGGATACGCCAGGCTGAGGCACCTCGACGCCGGCCTGCGCGTCATCGAAGCGGCCTTCCCCGAGGTCCGCACCGATGCCGAGATCTGCCGGCTGACCTGCACGATGCTGGAAGGGGCCTGGCGGAGCCGGGCCCTCGCCCCGCCGCACGAGGAGGAGCGGACCACCGGCTGCGCCTGCCCGCTGTGCCGTCGCTTGCCCACGCCCCCCGCACGCACGCTGGATGACTACGGCTGGCGGCAGAGCGCCGGTCGTCCCCTCACCGTCAAGGCCTGGCCGTACCGCGAGGAACTCGACAGTGTCCTGACCGGTGGGTGGACCTACGCGCGGCAGCTGAACGACCTGGAACAGGACCTTGGCCTCCGGGACTCGTTCGAGGACGACATCCTCCTCTTCCACGAATACAAACGCGTGATCGACACCATCGACACCGCCCGCCTCACCCAGCTCATCGAAGGCCGTTTGGCCGAGAATTTCAGCACCAACAGCGCCAGGGCCCTGGTCTGCGGGCTTTTCGCAGCCCACAAGCGATCCGTCGACGAGTACTGGCTCCAGCAGCACCACGCGGGCAGCGTCTCGCTCCCGCAGACCAACCCACTCAGCCAGAGCACCTACTCGCTCCTGCAGATGCTGGACTGTCTGTTCTGGCACGTCTCGCCCGACACCGAACTCTGGCAGGAAGAACACCTCGCCTCCCTGCTGCTGTGCCGCGTCATCGACGACATGACCGACGTACGAGCCGACGCCCTCACCGGCGAGATAAGCAATTTCTGGCTCGCCGACATACCCACCCACACCAAGGCCCTCTACGCCGCCTGCGCCATCGCCAGCGTCAAGTACGGCTGCATGCCCGAGGCGCATCCCCCCATGTGGAACACCTGGCTGATGCCCAGCACCATCGTCTGGTTGGGGCTGACGGGCCGCCACGCCCTGTGGTTCGACGGCATCACCGATGGCCTCCCCCCGGCTGAGGATTGCCCGCTGTGCGACCTGCAGCCCAACCCATGCACCGGCATCCTCACCGACGGCACCACCCTCACCTTCGCCCCGCGGCCCACCGCGCCGGCACTGAGCGCCCCGACCGCCGAGCTGTCCGCACGCTGCCGAGCCGAACACCCCGAGACATGGCCCCTCTTCGACGCCGAGCTCCATGCCTTCGAAGCACTGCACGGCCCCTGGTCCGGCAACGTCGACAGCACATGGGAGATCCTGCGTCGCACCTACATCGCCGCCGTGAAGGCATCCGGCGCCCCACCGTCCCCGGAGCGCGCTCGTCAGGTCCAACAAGACGCCGGCGTAGTCGGAAGTGAACAGTTCTACACCCTTTACTCCCCTGAAACCGGGAGGGAGGACACCGCGCTGCTCGCCTACATGTTCGGCTGCGCCCACCCGCATTTCCTCTGGAACGCCACGGGACACCGTCCCACGGGCGTCGAGGGCGACTGGCTCGACGGCTGACGACTCAGTCCTGTTCCAGAAACCGGGTAGATGGTGGTGGGGCCGTCCCCACCACCGACCTCGGACCGGTGCCGCGGCCCATTCCAACCGGGGTGGAGCGACGCAACATCCCGCGCACGGCCGGCAGCAGGGGATGCACAGTGGTGACCGTGCACTACCAGGGAGCGCGCCTGGGAAGCCCTGGGCTCGCTTGATGCCGGCCGGTGAGACGTAGCCGGGATCGACCACGTGCTCGGCAAGGCGGCCTTCACGATCGACTGGGACAACGAGCAGGCGATCTGCCCGCACGGGGCCCACAGCGGGTCCTGGACCAAGCTGAAGATCAAGGACCACACCTATCTGCAAGCCCGGTTCGCCGAAGCGGGTTGCCGAGCCTGCCCAGACCGCGCCCAGTGCACCGCGTCAGCCAACGGCCCCCGCTCGATCGCCGTACTGCCCCGACCGCCGCTCCAGATCCAGATGCACAACCGGCTCCACCAGCGCACCGAGCACTGGCAGCGCCGTTACACGATCTGCGCTGGTAGCGAGGCCACCCTCTCGCAGAACGTCCGCACCCACGGCCTGCGCCGCTCCCGCTACCGAGGACTCGCGAGAACTCACGTCCAACACGTCCTCACCGCGTTGGCCTGCAACGTCACCCGGATCTCCGACTGGACGACCGGCACCGCCAGAACCCGCCGCACCACACGCCTTCACGCACTGTGCGCAGCCGCCGCGTCACCCCGGAGGGACCCGTCAACATCACCAGCAGCGTCACAGCATTGGCGCTAGAGGCCGACCCCGGCTCGGGGGCGGACGGTCATCCGCAGGGCGCGCGGCCGTACGGTGAGCCGGGCGACCTGACGGATGACCTGGCCCTCGGCGAGTTCCAGCCGTACCGAACGCAGCGTCGTCGCGAGCGCCACGACCATCTCGGTGAGGGAAAAACGGTCGCCCATGCACTTGTGCTTGCCGTCCCCGAAGGGCACGAACGCGCCCGGCGGAGGCTCCTGAGCGGCGTCGGTCCACCGGTCCGGGTCGAAGGTGAGCGGGTCGGGGAAACGCTCGGGGTCGCGGTGCAGGGCGTGCTGGCAGTAGGCCAGTTCGGTGCCCGCGGGCAGCGTCCACTGGCCGAGCCGGGTCTCCTCGGTGGTGCGGCGGGTGACGAGCCAGCCGGGGTGGTGCAGCCGCAGGGTCTCGGTGATCACCCGGTTCAGGTACGGCAGCCGGATCACGTCGTCGAAGGCGACCGGCCGTTCGCCGAGGACCTCGTCCAGCTCGGCCAGGACCTGGGCCTCGATGCCGGGGTTGCGGGCGAGCTCGTACAGGGTCCAGGACAGCAAGGTCGCGGTCGTCTCGGTGCCCGCCACGGCCAGAAGGAAGATCTCGGAGCAGATCTGATCCCCGGTCAGCGGCTCGCCGGTCTCCTCGTCGATGGCGCGCAGCAGCATGGAGAGCATGTCCCCGGTGTCGTGCCCGGAGGCATGCAGTTCGTCGACGGCGGTGTTGATGGTGGCGCGCACCCTGTCCCGGGCCTGGTCGAAGCGGCGGTTGAAGGGCAGCGGCAGCCGCTCGGCCCAGTCGGGCAGCATGATGCGCAGACCGACACCGCTCATCACCACCGACACGTCGCTGCGCAGCTGGCGGAAGACGGCGTCATCGAGGCTGCCGGCGAGCACCGTCTTGGCCAGCATGTCGAGACTGAGGCCGACCATCGCCTCGTGTACGTCGAGGGGCTGCCCGTGCTCCCAGGCGGCGACGGTGGCCGTCGCCTCGGCGCGCATGAGGTCGACGTACCGGCTGATCTCGGTGTGCGCGAACGCGGGTTGAAGCTGGCGGCGTTTGCGTACGTGGTTGCGGCCGGTGGCGGTGACGACGCTGTCGCCCAGCAGCTGGCCCAGCTTGTCGTAGAGCCGGCCCTTGTCGAGGCTGGGTCCCAGGCCCCTGAGCATCTGGTGGATCAGGGCCGGGTCCTGGACCACGATCGTGCGCGTCCCGGGCTGCAGGACGATCTCGACGAGTGGTTCCCGTGTCTCGCGCAGCGAGTCGATGAAGCCGAGGTTGTCGCGCATCTTCAGCGCGTGGCCGATGAGCGGAAATGATCCTGCGGCTCGGGGTATGGGGGGAGGCGCAGTGGACGTCACGGGTCATTCCCTTCACGGCAATCATGGGCGCCCCTATGACTTCCCTGAACCTTCTCCAGTGCAATCCTGTCATGAACGTGTCCTGCGCCACGTGGGACAAGCTGGTTGGCCACCTGCGACACCGGGCATCAGTGCGGTCACCCCAGCGAACTACAACGACCAGCGGACTGGAGGACAGGCAGTCAGGCACTGCGCGCTCGGGACGAACAGGCCATCGGGAAGCCGGTCCAGGGGGTACCAGCGCGGGTTGCGGAAGCCTGCAAGATCAATGTGCGGGCAACTGGTTCCGGAGAGAGGGTCCGTGCACCTCAGCCACCCCGCCGCGCCTTGCCTGAACGCTGTAGCCGAGGAGCCAGGTTCCGAGCCGAGATCCTCGTCGTTGGCGCCGTTGTGGGGGGCGTTCCGTATCCAGGCGTTCTGGGGCGCCGGCGAAGTGGCGGGGTCACCGCAGAGCACGTTCCTTGGCATCGCAGACGGCTTCCCATTCGGCGAGGGTGAGGCATTCTGCGGTACTGCGTGCTCGCCAGGCCTGGTGGGCCTCCGCCAGTGACGCCAGGATCGTGGCACGGATGACGAACGCCGGCGGGTCCGGAACCGGCTCCACGGTCGATGGCAGGTGCTGCAGGCGGGTTCGCAGGGCGTCCTTGGCATCCAGGAAGTCCCGGTTGGGCGGGACTCCGGACGGCGTTGCCTCCCTCCGGTACCTGCGGATGACAACGGGTCCGCGCGGCCGGGCCTGGGTGCGCAGGTGTTGTTCTTCTTCCGTTCTACCTCAGCCGAATGTCGTGGGGGGTTGGTGTTGCAGGAAGGGGCGTCACGACGCTGTACGGGTCGGGCGCGGCGCCGGGCGTCTGTGATGGCCAACTCGCGTCCGTACTCGGTGAATCCGATGCGCCTTGCATAGAAGCCGCGGCCGCTGATCCGGTGTCCGACCGCGTCGTCCCATGCGCGGGGGGCGACTACGGCGTAGATGGTGGCGGTACCGGCCCACTCGCGGCTTCCGGCGGGGCGGGTGTTGGTCCGGGTGCCGTGGACGGCCCGGACGAGGAGACCGAGTTCGCGCAGTACGGCGATGTGCCGCTCCAGGGTGCGGCGGCTGATGCCTGGGCGCCTGTGCGACGCGCCGTCCCCGGAGCGCGCTCGTCAGGTCCAACAGGACGCCGGCGTAGTCGGATCCGAAACGTTCTACGCCCTGTACGACCCGCAAACGGGGAGGGAAGACACCGCGCTGCTCGCCTACATGTTCGGCTGCGCCCACCCGCATTTCCTCTGGAACGCCACGGGACACCGTCCCACGGGCGTCGAGGGCGACTGGCTCGACGGCTGACGTCTCAAAGACGGGTACGGCAGCGCGCTGCCCGGTCGGGATTCCGACCGGGCAGCGGCGTGTTCACACCGGGAACTCGACGGGCAGCCTGTCCAGCCGGGAATCCCAGGTGGAGGCGCTCGTAGTGAGCTCATCCGCAGGCACAGCCAGCCGCAGGCCCGGCAGCCGGTGCAGGAGGACGTCCACCGCAACCTCGATCATGGACTGCCCGATGCTCTGCCCGGGGCACTCGTGCGGGCCCGCGCCGAACGCCAGGTGCGCCTGGTTGCCCTGCACCGAGACGCCCGGGTCGGGCCGGACCTCGGGGTCGAGATTGCCCGGGGCGAGACCGAGAACGAGCAGGTCGCCCTCCGCGATGCGGTGCCCGCCCAGTTCGACATCGCCGGCGGCGAAGCGACCCGGCAGGACGGCCAGCGGCGGAGAGTTCCACATGACCTCCTCCACCACCGCCGAGATGTTCAGCTCACCGCTGATCAGCCCGGAGAGCCGGGAGCCGTCGGTCAGGACCTGCTGCAGCACCCGGGCCAGCAGATTGGTCGTGACGTGCGCGGCGATCAGCACCACGCGCAGGTGATGGACGACTTCGTCGTGGTCGAGGTCTGCGTGATGCTCCAGCAGGCCGGTGGCGAGGTCGGAACCTGGTTCGGACCGCCTGCGCTCGGCGAGTTCACCGAAGATCTCCCTGATCACGCCGTCGTGCATCACGGCGTCCTCGCCGCCCTTGAGCACCTGGGCACAGGACTCGACAAGCCGGCGCCCCTCCGCCTCGGCCAGCCCCAGAATGCGGGACATCACGAGCATCGGCAGCAGGTCGGCGTAGTCCGCCACCAGATCGGCGCGGCCGCTGTCCGCGAACGTGTCGATCTGCTTGTTGGCGAAATTCGTGGCGTGGCGCCGGACCCCGCGGCCGGCGGCAGCCTGCAGTACGTCGCTGACGGCGGCGCGCAGCCTGCGGTGCTCCTCGCCGTCCAGGGACACGCAGTCGGGACGCCAGCCGAGCATCGGAACCAGCGGAGAGGTCTCCGCGATCCGGCCCTCCCGCCAGTCCCGCCAGTTCCGCGAGTCCCGGGCGAACTGGCGGGGGTTGTCGAGCACCCGCCGACTGTCCCGGTACCCCAGCACCAGCCAGGCCGGGACGTCACCCTCCAGCAGTACCGGCGCCACGGAGCCGTGCTCCTTGCGCAGCCGCTCGTAGATGCCGACCGGGTCGGTCGCCGCCTCCGGCCCGTACAGCCGGGTGAGCTCGGCCGAACCGTGGGCGACGGGACAGCCGCGCGGGGCCTCGGGGCCGTTTAAGGGCTGATCGTTCATCGGGGCTCCAGTGCGACGGCCGAGCGTTCCTTGAGGTGACGTATCAGCGCGATGAGCACGTCACGGCTGGAGTTCCGGTCGCGGGCGTCGCAGGCCACGATCGGGGTGTGCGGGGAGACGTCCAGGGCGTCGCGGATCTCTTCGATCGGGTGTTCCTTGGAGTCGGGGAAGACGTTCAGCGCGATGACGAAAGGGACGTCCTGCCGCTCCATCTCCTCGATCGCACGGAAGCTGGAGGCAAGCCGCCGGGTGTCCACCAGGACCACCGCGCCGAGGGCGCCCTTGAACAGTCCGTTCCACAGGAACCAGAACCGCTCCTGGCCCGGCGTCCCGAACAGGTACAGCACCAGCTGGTCGTTGATACCGATCTTGCCGAAGTCGAGGCTGACGGTGGTCTCCTGCTTGTCCGCCACCCCGATCAGGTTGTCGACGTCCGCGCTGGCCTGGGTCAGGGTCTCCTCGGTGGTCAGCGGCTTGATGTCGCTGACGGAGCGCACCATCGTGGTCTTTCCGGTACCGAAACCGCCGGCGATCATCACCTTCACCGAGCGGGTCTCCCCGTCCGTCTGCCGGTCGGGGTGGTCAAAGCCTTTGAAGTCCACTGAGTACCTCCTCAAGGAGCGCGAGGTCGGGCCCGCTGCCGGCGCCGGACGCCGGAATGGGATCGCGGGCTTCGACGCGGCCTGCGTCCAGCAGATCGGTCAGCAGCACCGCGAGAATGTTGAAGGGCAATCCGAGATGGGCGCCGAGTTCGGCCACCGACAGCGGATCGCGGCAGCGCCGGAGGATCTCCTCGTGCTCGTGCTGCAGACCGGGGACGGCTGCGACGCGGGAGACGATGAGGGTCGCCACGTCAAGGGTCGACGCCGAACCGCCCGGCCCGCTGCGGCCACCGGTGAGGACGTAGTAGCGCTCGAGACCGGACGGGTCGACGGGCGGTCGGGGACCACTCATCCAGAGTGCTCCTCCAGGCGCGGGGTGGTGCCGAGGAGCTCACCCATCCTTCGCGCCAGGTCCCTCATCTGGTGTCCGAGCAGGCCCTGGTCGAGCCCTTCCTTGGCGAGGACTCCGAGGTACGTCTCCACACCGGCCCGCACCACGAAGAGATGGCCGCCGTCCACCTCGATCATCGCGAGGCGCAACTGCCCCGCGTACTGCGGGAACTGTGCGGCGACCGGCTGGGCCAGCGCCTGCAGGCCCGCGACCACGGCGGCGAAGCGGTCCACGTCGTCGGGGTCCTCGGCGCCGTAGGAGGTGATGGCCTTGCCGTCGCTGGAGGCCACGAGGGCGAAGCGGATCTCCTGGATGCTCTCCGTCAGATCGCGGAGCGCCCAGCTCACGTCGGTTCCCTGTTGCGTCATGTGGACTAGTCGCTCTCTTCAGTGCGGTGCTCGTTGGACTCGCGTCCGGCGGTCGTCTCGCGCGCGGCCTCCGCGACGGGCTCACGCGGCGGGGCGCTGTCGCGTCCGGCGGTGGCGAAGGCCGCGAGGCCGGCGAACGAGGTGTCCGGCGGCACGGCGGCCACGGGCTCCTCGGTCCGCTCGGCGGACCTCACCGGCGTGGCCGGCGCTTCGGTCCGCCTGCTTCTGCGGCGCGGCAGACCACCGGGCGTGGTGTCCACGTCCTCGGCGGCTGCGGGCACGTCCTCCACCGACTCCCGGGCGGGCGCGGCCGCGACCGCGGCGGCGGGGGCCACCGCTTGGGTGACCGGAGCGGCCAACGGGCTGAAGTACTTGTGGGGAACCACGACGACCACCGAGGTGCCGAGCCAGGGCGAGTCCGCGAAGGTGACCCGGATGCCGTACCGGCGCGCCAGGGCGCCGACCACGCGAAGCCCGAGGTTGGCGTCCTCCGAGAGGCCGCCGAGACCGGGGCCCGCCACGACGCCGTCGAGCGACTGCTCGGCCTCGCGCTTCTTCTCCTCGTTGAGGCCCTTGCCCGCGTCCTGGATCTCGATGCCGACGCCGTTGGGGACCTCCTTGCCGGAGACGACCACGGGTTCGGTGGGCGGCGAGTAGCGCGCCGCGTTGTCCAGGAGGTGGGCGAAGATCAGCGTGAGGTGGTCCACCAGACCGCCGTCGACGCCGAGTTCGGGAAGGTGGCGGACCTGGATGCGGTCGAAGTCCTTGATCCGGCCGATGCCGCCGCGGACCACACTGAGCAGCCGCTGCGGTTCCTGCCACTGGCGGCCGGGCCGGTCGGAGCCGCCGAGCACGCCGATGCTGGCGGCGAGACAGTCGGCGGGGCCGATCTCCTGGTCCAGTTCCATCAGGCCCTGGGCCACGACGGGCAGCCGGCCGTGCTCGCCCTGCATCTCGTGCAGACGGCCGCGCAGCTTGCTGGTCAGTACGTGGATGCGGTTGCCGATGCTGATCACGGCCTGCTCGGCCGAGGTGGAACGGTCGAACTCCTCCTCCACGCCGATCAGCGCGGTCCTGAGGACCTTGCGGATGTCGGCACGCAGCTCGGGGCTCGCGTCGTTCTCCTGGGCGACGGCCATCAGGATGTCGTCGATCGAGTCGCCCTCGCGCAGCTGCTTGAGCGCATGCGGAAGGAACTCGTCGCCGAGACGGGCGATCGCCGCCTGCTGACGGGCGAGCTGCTCCTGCCAGGCCTCGGTCCGCTCGCTGAGCCGCGCCTCGGAGACCTGCGTCTCCTCGGCGAGCCGGGCCTCGTGAACCCGCGTCTCCTCCGCGAGCCGGGCCTCGTAGGCCCGCGCCTCCTCGGACAGCCGGGCCTCGTAGGCCTGGGCCTGCTCGGTCAGCCCGGACTCCAGAGCGGATCGCTCGGCCGCGAACTTCCTTTCCAGGGCCGCCACATGCTGCTGCCACTGCTGGGAGTGCTCGGCCTGAGAGGCGCGGAAGTCACCCGCGTTGCGGCGCAATTGGCCCTGGGACCGGACGAGAAGCCGTACGCAGACGGCGCCGGCCGCGGTGACCGCGGCGCCGGCGAAGGTCGCGGGTATCTGGGCCTGGTCGGGCCCTGCGACCGCGGCGGCGACGGTACCGGCTCCTAAGGCCAGCGGCATCAGCCACCAGCTGTACCAGGCGACGGGTGCCCGTGCCGCTGGGGGCGGAGTGGCAAGTTCCATCTGCATCCTTCGAAAGCAACACAATCGAACGGGGGGGTGTGCAGGCACCACGTGAATCGAGCACGCAGCGCAAGGGGCCGAGCGTGTTCGTGTCAACTCGCAGCGCCGCAGGGGAGCTTATCGGGTTTGAGATCGAAAGGATCAACTCCCCGCCGCGCATTGGTGAGTGTTCGGTCACGCTCCGACATGAATGCTCATATCGACAAAACCGTTCACCGAAGCCTCACCTACGAACATGGCAGTGTGACGCCCGGTGGCCGCTCGACTCCCCCCCGACCGACAGGAGTTCCGGTCACGCCAGCGGCAGTCCCAGCGTGAGCGTGCGGGCCGCGAAGCCATGGCGTTCGTAGAAGCGGATGGCGTCGGGGTTCTCCGCGTAGGCGCTCACCTCGGCCTCTTCGGCGCCCCGCTCCTTCGCCCAGGCCACGAACGCCTCGACCAGCCGGGCACCGGTCCGCGTCCGCCGGTGGGCCGGACGCACGTACAGCGCGACGAGCGTGGCGACCTTCACCGGCCGTTTGGACGAACCGTCCGCCACCGTCCCCGACAGATGGCCCACCACTTCCCCACCGTGCTCGACCACGAGCAGCAGCCGCCCCGGATCCTCGACGTCCTCGGCGAATCGTTCGGCTCCGTGCCGGAGCGGCCAGCTGACATCGACGCCCGGGTCCCTCGTCCCGGCGTCCTCGGCGAACAGTGCGGCGCTGGAGGCGACGAGGCCCGGTACGTCCGCGGCGCGGGCGCGGCGGACGGTCACTTCGCTGTGCGGTTGGTCAGTCATGAGGCGTGAGGCTATCGGCGAGGTCCGACAGCGCGAGTTTCCGCACAGGTACTTTGCTGGACAGTCGTCCAGCTATAGTGGACACCCGTCCATGAAGTAATGCGGCGAACGGCCGCGCGCAAAGGAGTCTGTCGACATGGAGATCGTGGCGAACGTGCTGGTGGGGCTGGTGGCCGCGCTGCACGCGTACATCCTGGTGATGGAGATGTTCCTGTGGGAGAAGAAGCCGGGGCGGGGGCTGCACGGGTTCGATCCGGAGATGGCGCGCGCGACGGCGCCGATGGCCGCGAACCAGGGGCTCTACAACGGGTTTCTGGCGGCGGGCCTGGTCTGGGGGCTGATCGCCGCTGATCCGACCGGGTTCCGGGTCCAGGTGTTCTTCCTGGTGTGCGTCGTGGTCGCCGGGGTGTACGGCGCCGTCACCGCCAACCGCCGCATCCTCTTCGCGCAGGCCCTGCCGGGCGCACTGGCCCTGGCCGCCGTCCTCGTCGCACAGTGACGACCCGCTCAGCGGCGCCCGAGGACCCGCGGGCCGCCCGCACCAGGGCGAAGCTGCGCCAGGCCCTCCTGGAGGAGTGCGCCCGGCGCCCGCTGGCGGAGGTCGGCGTCGCCGAGCTGGTGCGCCGGGCGGGCGTCGGCCGGGCCACCTTCTACGTGCACTACGCCGACCTGGAGGCCCTGGCGGTCGACGCCTGTGCCGATGTCGTACGCGAGGCCGTGGACGCGCTGCACGCCTGGCGCGGGCGGCCCGACCCGGTGTCCGCGCCTGACGCACTGCTCGCGTTCTTCGCCGAACTCGCCCCGCACGCCGCCCTTTACCGCGCCCTGCTGAGCCCGGGCGGCGGCGGCCCGCTCGGCCGGGTACTGCACCGGGACCTGCGGGCCCGGAGTCTGGCGGAGCGCGAACTGGTGGGCGCGGCGGACGCCCCGCTCATCGCCTCCGCCGTCGCCGCCACCTTCGCGGGGGTCCTCGCCGACTGGCTGCACGGTCTCCTGGAGGCCACCCCGGAGGAAATCGCCCACCAGGTCTGGCAGTTGCTCGTCGCCCTGCACCTCAGCCGGTGAACCCGAAACCCGTTCGAGAACCGGTCAAGATCGTGACACCCTCTCCGGCATGACAACGAACCGAAAGGTCCATGCCGCGTAGCCGGTCAGGACGCGTCCGGGCCAGTGGCTCCCGCCACCGGACGCAGGACACAAGGCCGGCCATCAACGGCCTGTCCGCCCGCGCGCTGTCCGAGATCACCCAGCTCGAACGCACCCGCAACTATCTGCAGCCAGGAGACGTCGGTGCGGCCCTGCGCCTGTGGAAGGACTACGTCCACCGTCCCGAGCGCGAATTGTGGCGCGACTACGAGGGGGGCTATCCCTACAGCGACTGCTGCGGCGATCCTCTCGAAGCCCGCGCCCTCCTCGACACGGTGACGCGGGCCATGTCCCCTCGAAGCGCTCGCGAACTCCGGCGGACCATCGACCGGTCCGACGTCGTCTGGAACCGGCCGGCGCCGCCGTACGGCGCGGGCTGAGGTCCACGTGTCGTCGATCGGCGAGCCTCTCAAGCGCAGCCCACCCCGTTCTTGGTCCGCGGCCACGCCTCCACCCCGTCCGGGGTGCGGACGTAGACCTTCTTCTTGTCGGGCGTCACCCACAGCTGCCAGTCGTGGAAGCGGTAGCCGGTGTCGCGGGCGTCGGCGGGCATGGGGACGTCTGCGTCGTATGCGGAGGTGAGCAGCTGAGTGCCGAGGACCTTCGCGGGATCGCGCGCGTACAGCACGGCGTCCTTGCCGTGCCCCAGACCCAGGAAGTGTGCGCTCTGCCAGTCGCAGTGCTCGGCCCCCTCAGCGCTGCTCACCTTGGTGGTGGCGACCCGCCGGCCGTCCCGGTCGGTCCAGATCTCGTAGTCCTTCGAGTCGGTGAAGCTCGCCGGGAGCTCGGCCGGGTCACAGGAGGCACTGGTCTCCGGGCCCCAACCGGGGCGGTGCGGCTGGTCCTTGGCGACGACGACGGCGACCTTCGTCCTGCCGCCGACATCGAAGGAGAACAGGACGCGGCCGCCCTCCTCCCGTTCCACCCGGTAGCCGGACTCCGGTAGCTCGGGCTGCTCGATGTCGAAGTACGCCTCAAGACCCCCCTCGGGCGTGGAGCCGCCGTCGCCCTTGCTCCATCTGTCGGCCCCGCCGCCCTCGTAGATGTCCCCGTCGCACTCCAGGGCACGGCCCGCCGCGCCCGAGCTCGCCCGCAGCGCCCGTACGGTGCCCTCGTCCTCGTCGCCGTCCTCGGGAGCCGGCTTGAGCGGCACGTTCAGCGGTCCGGCATACGGCGTGGGCGGGGGCGTGCCGGTGACGACCAGGTCCTCGCGGGTCGCGTCGCCGCACCCCGCCACCGTCAGCCCGACCAGAACCACCGTCGCCGCGACTCTCCCGCGCATGCCCCGCCCCTGTCCGCCGAACGTCGTGTCCCTCCTCCGACGCACGGGCGGCCGAGATCGTTCAGTGGCTGACGGCCCCCGCTCGGAAGGTGCGCCGGTACGCCTGCGGTGTGACACCGATAGCCGCGTGCAGGTGCTGGCGCAGCGAGGTGCCGGTGGCGAAGCCCACCTCGCCGGCGATCTGGTCCACCGAGAGGTCGCTGGCCTCCAGCAGATGGCGGGCGCGCGCGACCCGCTGCTGGATGAGCCAGCGGCCGGGGCTCATGCCCACCTCGTCCTGGAACCGCCTGCTGAAGGTGCGCGAACTCATCCGGGCATGGCCCGCGAGGTCGGCCAGGGCGAGCGGGTCGCCGAGGCGCCGGAGCGCCCACGCCCGGGTGGCGGCCGTGCTCGATGCCGAGGGCTCGGGGACGGGCTGCTCGATGTACTGGGCCTGGCCGCCGTCCCGCCAGGGCGGCACCACACAGCGCCGGGCCACCTTGTTGGCCAGCTCGCTGCCGTGGTCGCGGCGCACGATGTGCAGACAGACATCGACTCCGGAGGCGGCGCCGGCCGAAGTGAGGACCCTGCCGTCGTCGACGAACAGGACGTCCGGGTCGAGCGGCACGTGCGGGAACATGCTGCGGAAGGCGGCGGCGACCTGCCAGTGCGTGGTCGCCCGGTGTCCGTCCAGAAGGCCCGCGGCGGCCAGGACGAACGCTCCGGTGCAGATGGAGACGAGACGGGCGCCGGGCCGGATGAGAGCGAGGGCCGCGGTGACCTCCGCGGGAATCCCCGTCATGACCCGCTCCGGCGAGATGGGCGCCACCACCACGATGTCGGCGGTGCGCAGGACCTCGGGGCCGTGCTCCACGGTGATGGAGAAGTCGGCGTTGCTGCGCACCGGCTTCCCGTCGACGGTGCAGGTCAGCACCTCGTACCGGCCGTCGGCCGCGCCGAAGATCCGGGCCGGGATGCCGAGCTCGAAGGGATAGACACCGTCGAGGGCCAGGACCACGACTCGTTCCACAGAAGACATGGCACGATCTTATCGAACAATGGCCATCTTGCCATTTTCCTGGACGGTCGGCCCCGGCAGGCTGGAACGCATGAGCACAGCGAACACGATGCGCGCGATCAGTCAGGACATCCTCGGCGGTCCCGAGGTCCTCAAGGAAGTGGAAGTGGAGCGCCCGACGCCCGGGCCCAGCGAGGTACTGGTCCGGGTGCGGGCGGCCGGGGTCAACCCGACCGACTGGAAGCACCGGGAGCTGGGCATCTTCCTGGGCGAGCCGCCCTTCGTCCTCGGCTGGGACGTGTCCGGTGTGGTGGAGGCCGTCGGGATCGGCGTCACCCTGTACGGACCCGGCGACGAGGTCTTCGGCATGCTGCCCTATCCGTTCGGCGTCGGCTCGCACGCCGAGTACGTCACCGCTCCGGCCCGTTCCTTCGCACCCAAGCCGTCCTCGATCGACCACACGCAGGCGGGCGCCCTCCCGCTGGTCGCGCTGACCGCCTGGCAGGCGCTGGTCGACACGGCCGACGTGCAGCCGGGGCAGCGGGTGCTGATCCACGCGGCGGCCGGCGGGGTCGGGCACGCGGCCGTGCAGATCGCCAAGGCGCGCGGCGCGTATGTGATCGGGACGGCCAGCGAGGGCAAGCACGAATTCCTGCGCGGGCTCGGGGTGGACGAGCTGATCGACTACCGGACGACCGACTTCACCGAGGCCGTACGGGACGTCGATGTCGTCCTGGACGCGATGGGCGGCGAGTACGCCCTTCGCTCACTGCGGGTGCTGCGCAAGGGCGGGCTGCTGGTGACGATCCTGCCGCAGGGCTCGAAGGAACTCCCCGCCGAGGCGGGGAAGCTCGGGGTGCGTGCGGTCGAGATGCTGGTCGAGGCCGACCACACCGGCATGAAGGCGATCGCGGAGCTCGTCGAGGCGGGGAAGCTGCGTCCGACGATCGCCGAGACCTTCCCGCTGGCCGATGCCGCCAAGGCGCACGCGCTCGGCGACACCGGCCGGACCACGGGGAAGCTCGTCCTCGTGATGGACTGAACCGACTCGGCCGGTTCAGCAGGGCGGGCGTTCCTGCTCAACCGGCTCAGAACGTGAGTACGGGCTTGATGGTCTTGCCCGCGCTCATGTCCCGTACCGCCTGGTCGATGTCCGCGAACGGATAGGTGCCGATCAGGCGGTGCAGAGGGAGCCTCCCCTCCTTGACCAGCTTGACCAGTGCGGGGATGAGGGTCTGCGTCTCGCTGTCGCCGAGGGTGAGGCCGACGATCCGCTTGCCGGGCAGCAACCCGTTGACGTCCAGGGCGACTTCGGTGCCGAAGGGCGGGGCGCCGACGACGACCAGGGTGCCGCGGGCGCCGAGCGCGTCGGCGCCCTGTCGCAGCACGGCGACGTTGCCGGTGGTCTCGACGACGCCGTCGGCCCCCTGACCGTCCGTCAGGACGGCGAGGGTCTCCGCGAGATCGCCCTGGGCCGCGTTGACGGTGTGGGTGGCGCCCAACTCCTTGGCCAGCGCGAGACGTTCGCCGACCCTGTCGACGGCGATGATCGTCGTCGCGGGGCTCAGCGCGGCGGCCATCACGGCGGACAGGCCGACGGCTCCGGCGCCGAGCACCACGACGGTGTCGCCCACGCGCGGCGCAAGGACGTTCCAGACGGCGCCGACCCCGGTCTGCACCCCGCAGCCCAGCGGCGCGAGGGTCTCCAGAGGTACGTCGCGGTCGACCTTGACCAGGCTGCGCTCGTCCACCAGCGCCCGTTCGGCGAAGGAGGACTGGCCGAAGAAGTGGCCGCCGAGCGGCTGCCCGTCGCGGCTGATGGTGCTGGTGCCGTCGGCGCGCCGGCCGCCGATCAGGTTCAGCGGCAGCCAGGCGGCGCAGTAGGCGGGATGCCCGTCACGGCAGTTGCGGCAGCTGCCGCAGGAAGTGAAGGACAGCACGACGTGGTCGCCCGCCTGCACGCCGGTGACGGCCGAGCCGACGGCCTCGACGACGCCCGCGCCCTCGTGGCCGAGGACGCCCGGCAACGGGAAGGGCAGGCCGCCGCTCGCGACCCCGAGGTCCGTGTGGCACAGGCCGGTCGCCACCATGCGGACGAGGGCCTCGTGCGGACCGGGCGCGTCGAGCTGCACGTCGGTCAGGGTGAAGGGCGCTCCGCCGGACTCGACGACGGCTGCGCGGGTGGTGAGGGACATCGCGACAACTCCTTGACGGGGGTGCTCAGTCGAGCGAGACGACGACGGACTTGACCTTGGTGTAGGCGGCGAGCGCCTCGGGCCCGTACTCACGGCCGAAGCCGGAGTCCTTGACCCCGCCGAAGGGCACCGCGGGGTCGAGCATCGCCCAGTCGTTGATCCAGACGATGCCCGCCTGGAGCCGGTCGGCGACGCGGTGCGCGCGGGCGAGGTTGGTGGTCTGGATGCCCGAAGCCAGGCCGTACGGCGTGGAGTTGGCGAGGGCGACGGCCTCGTCCTCGGAGTCGAAGGGCTGGACGGTGAGGACCGGGCCGAAGATCTCCTCCTGGACCACGCGGGAGTCGTTGGACAGGTCCGCGATCACCGTCGGCTTGTAGTAGTAGCCGCCGTTCAGGTCGAGGCGCTCACCGCCGCAGACCACCCGGCCACCCTCCTTGCGCGCGAGCGCCACATAGTCCTCGACCTTGCGCAGGTGCTTCTCCCCCGCCATCGGCCCGACGACGGTCCCCGGGTCCCGGGGGTCGCCGACCGGCACTCCGGTGACCGCTTCGGCGAGGATGCCCACCACGGTGTCGTACAGCGGACGGGCGACCAGCAGCCGGGGGCCGCCCATGCAGAACTGCCCGGTGTTGAAGACGAAGCCCTTGATGACGGCGCCGATCGCCTTGTCCAGGTCGGCGTCCTCGAAGACGAGGTGGGCCGCATTGCCGCCCAGCTCCATGGTGACGGGCTTGAGCGCGTCCCCCGCGACGCTTGCCGCACGCCGGCCGATGGCGGTCGAGCCGGTGAAGGCGACCTTGTCGATGCCGGGGTGGCGCAGGAGTGCCTCGCCGGCGACCGGGCCCGCACCGGTGACGACGTTCACGACGCCGTCCGGGACGCCGGCCTCCTGAAGGAGCCAGGCCATGTACAGGGCGCTGAGCGGGGTCTCGTCGGCCGGCTTGTGCACGACCGTGTTCCCGGCCGCGAGCGCCGGAGCGAGCTTCGAACTGGACAGGATCAGCGGGAAGTTGAAGGGCGTGATCGCCGCGACCACACCGAGGGGGCCGCGGCGGGTGTAGGCGAAGGCGTTGAGCGGAGTGTCGCGGGTGGCGCCGTCCAGGGTCTGGGCGAGCGCGGCGCAGTACTCGTACTCGTCGGCCGCGGTCAGCACGTCGACGGGGCGGCACAGCGCGATGGGCTTGCCGACGTCGAGGCTCTCCAGGGCGGCGATCTCTTCGACGTTCGCCCGGATCAGCTCGGAGACCCGGTGCAGGACGCGACCGCGCTCCCGGCCGCTCAGCCGCGCCCAGGGCCCGCTGTCGAAGGCGTCGCGTGCGGCACGTACCGCCGCGTCGACGTCGACGGCGCCCGCCTCGGCGACGCTCGTGACCACCTGCCCGGTGGACGGATCGATCACGTCCGTGCGTGCGCCGTCGGACGCCTCACGCCACTGCCCACCGATGAACAGCCGCCCGGGCTCGCTCTCGAAGGTGGTCGTCATTGCCCACTCCCCAGCTTGGTTGCCAAGATTTCAACCAACAGGATTCCTGTCTGTTCGCAGTCTCATTACAGACAGGTTTCCTGTCAATGGTTTAGGGTGAACCCATGGTCGTCACCAAGGCACCCCCGTCACTGCTCTACATGGTCAAGCAGGTGGAGCTCGTCGTACGCTCACGACTCGACGAGCTGGTGAAGCCGGCCGGGATCACCGCTCTGCAGTACACCTCGCTCACCGTGCTGGAGCGGCATGACGGCCTCTCGGCGGCCCAGCTCGCGCGCGACTCGTTCGTGACCGCGCAGTCCATGGCCGACCTGGTGCGCTCCCTGGAGAACCGCGGACTCGTGCGCCGCGAGCGCAATCCGCGCAATCGGCGCGAGCTGCTGATCCTGCTCACCGACGAGGGCCGCGAGCTGCTCGAGCGCTTCACCGAGCCGGTGCGCGAGCTGGAGGAGCGGATGGTCCGCGACCTCACGGCGCACCAGACCGACCAGTTCCGCGAGGCACTGTCCAGGTCCTGGCACGCGCTGTCGTAGGCGTCGGTCGCGGATCGCGCACGCGGCGCGCCCACACCCGCGACAACTCACACGAAACTCATGGGCCAACTCGCCGCGCAAATCAAAGACATATGTCAACCGAACATGCTGGAATTCACTCCAACGAGGGTAACTTGCAGAGCAGGGAACGGTTTTGCAACCACCGGCGCCTCAGTGACGTGTCTAGGATCTCTGGATGTCGTCACCCCGGCCCCCGGTGACTCCTGGGCCTTGCCAGCAGGAGCGGGTCAGCAGCCGGTTGGAGGCGATGTCGTCGTGCAGAGCGATCCTGCGCCACTCACCCGGCATCTGCGCGTCCACAGGCACCGGGGTCACACCGTTCTCGAATTCCACGGCGAGATCGACATCGGCGCGGCCCTGGAGATCATTCCGTACCTCGACTCCGTGACCGCGCACCCGGAACCGCAGATCGTGATCGACCTGCGGCCCGTCGAGTTCTTCGACTGCTCCGGACTGCGCCTGCTCTACCGGGCCAGGCGCCGCGTCCTGGCCAAGGGCGGGCAGCTGCACCTCGTCTGCACCCACCCGCTGACGCTGCGCGTCCTCAAGGTGACCGGCTTCGCCGCGCTGCTGCCGCCGTCGGCCTCGCTCGACGAGGCGCTGAGCCTGCCCGAGGCTACTTCAGGATCTTTGTGACCTGGCCCGCGCCGACCGTCCGACCGCCCTCGCGGATGGCGAACTTCAGCCCCTCCTCCATGGCGATGGGCTGGATCAGCACCACATCCATGGTCGTGTTGTCGCCCGGCATCACCATCTCGGTGCCCTTGGGCAGCGTCACGACCCCGGTCACGTCCGTCGTGCGGAAGTAGAACTGCGGGCGGTAGTTGTCGAAGAAGGGCGTGTGCCGACCGCCCTCGTCCTTCGACAGGATGTACGCCCGTGCCTCGAACTCGGTGTGCGGGGTCACCGAACCGGGCCTGATGACCACCTGGCCACGCTCGACGTCCTCGCGCTTCACGCCCCGCAGCAGCAGCCCGACGTTCTCGCCGGCCCGGCCCTCGTCGAGCAGCTTGCGGAACATCTCGATCCCCGTGACGGTCGTCTTCGTCTTCTGCTCATGGATGCCGATGATCTCGACCTCGTGGTTGACCTTGAGCACCCCGCGCTCGATGCGACCGGTGACGACGGTGCCGCGGCCGGTGATCGTGAACACGTCCTCGATCGGCATCAGGAACGGCTTGTCGACATCACGCTGCGGCTCCGGAATCGCGGTGTCCACGGCCTCCAGGAGTTCGAGGATCGACGCGCTCCACTGCGAGTCGCCCTCCAGGGCCTTGAGCGCGGAGACCCGGACCACGGGCACGTCGTCGCCGGGGAACTCGTACTCGGTCAGCAGCTCACGCACTTCGAGCTCGACGAGTTCGAGGATCTCCTCGTCGTCCACCATGTCCGTCTTGTTGAGCGCGACCACGATGTACGGGACGCCCACCTGCCGGGCCAGCAGCACATGTTCCTTGGTCTGCGGCATCGGGCCGTCGGTCGCCGCGACCACCAGGATCGCGCCGTCCATCTGCGCGGCCCCGGTGATCATGTTCTTGATGTAGTCGGCGTGCCCCGGGCAGTCGACGTGCGCGTAGTGCCGGTTCTCCGTCTGGTACTCGACATGGGCGATCGAGATCGTGATGCCGCGCTGGCGCTCCTCGGGCGCCTTGTCGATCTGGTCGAAGGGCGTGAACGGGTTCAGGTCGGGGAACCGATCGTGCAACACCTTCGTCATGGCCGCCGTGAGCGTCGTCTTCCCGTGGTCGATGTGACCGATGGTGCCGATGTTGACATGCGGCTTGGTCCGCTCGAATTTCGCCTTGGCCACTGCAAACCCTCCTGATCACCTGGGTGACACCGAGCGTTGCTTGCTGCTCTCCGGCTCTCGCTGCTTTCCTGCGCTGCGCTGCCTTGCGGCTCTTCGCTACGTCCTGTCTATTCGCTCCGGGGCGCGTCGAACAGGGCGCTGACGGACTCCCCGTTGTGAATACGGCGCACGGCCTCGGACAGTGCGGGAGCGATGGACAGGACCCGCAGCTTCTCGGTGTGCTCCTCGCGCGGGATCGGCACGGTGTTCGTGCACACGATCTCCAGGATGTCGTCCTGATCGCTCAGCCGCTTGAGCGCACCGGCCGCGAACAGCCCGTGCGTGCAGGCCACCCGGATCGACCGCGGCCCCAACTCCCGCAGCCGCTCCAGGAGTTCCAGCACCGTGCTGCCCTTGGCGATCTCGTCGTCGAGCACGATGACGTCACGGCCGGCCACCTCACCGATGACGGAGTTGATGCTCACCCGGTCGTCGGCGAACCGCTGCTTGGCGCCCGCGGCCACCTGGGCGCCGATCATCCGGGCGAACGCGGCCGCCTCCTTCGCGTTGCCGAGGTCCGGCGAGACGACCGTGGTCCGCGACAGGTCGTAGCCGCGGAAGTGGGCGGCCAGCTCACGCAGGGCGTGCAGATGGTCGACCGGAACCGAGAAGAAGCCGTGCACCTGCGGCGAGTGCAGTGTCATGGCGAGGACGCGGCTCGCCCCGGCCGCCACCATCAGGTCGGCGACCAGCCGCCCGCCGAGCGAGATGCGTGGCTCGTCCTTCTTGTCCGAGCGGGCGTACGAGTAGTGCGGCATCACCACGGTGATCCGCCCGGCCGACGCGCCCCTGGCCGCGTCGCACATCAGCAGCAGCTCGACGAGATGTTCCTGCACGGGCTTGACCAGCGGCTGTACGAGGAACACATCACGCTCGCGGCAGTTGGCCTGGAGCTGTACCTCCAGACAGTCGTTGGCGAATCGGCTGACCCGGGTCGGACTGAGCGGCACGCCCAGATGGGTGCAGACCTCCGCCGCCAGCTCGGGATGGGCACTACCGCTGAACACGGCGATGTCACGCACGACGGCTCCTCGCATGATCGCGACCGGGGATGCGTGCCTCATGCTACTGGGCTCCCCCGGGCGCTCTGCCAGGTGGAAAACCGGTTGCGGACGGCCGTCGGGGGCACGGCATGATGGCGCGGCCGGATCCCGTCCGTGTCACTTAAAGCCACTCGAAGCCACTCGAAGCAGGAGAGCCGAATGCGCCGATTCCTCGGAACTTCTCAGCGCCCCCACCGGACGACTGTTCTCGAGGACTCGATCACGCATGCACACCCTGAACATCGGAATTCTGGCCCACGTCGACGCCGGTAAGACCAGCCTCACCGAGCGGCTGCTGTTCGACGGCGGCGCCATCGACCGGCTCGGCAGCGTCGACGGCGGGGACACCCGCACCGACGACGGGCACATCGAGCGGCAGCGCGGCATCACCATCCGTTCGGCTGTCGCCGCGTTCACCGTCGGTGACGTGCAGATCAACCTGATCGACACCCCCGGGCACGCCGACTTCATCGCCGAGGTGGAGCGCGCTCTGGAGGTCCTGGACGGTGCGGTGCTGCTGCTCTCCGCGGTGGAGGGCGTCCAGGCACAGACGCGGGTCCTGATGAGGACCCTGCGGCGGCTCGGCCTGCCCACCCTCGTCTTCGTCAACAAGATCGACCGGGCGGGCGCGCGCGAACAGGAGCTCCTCGCCGAGATCGGCCGACGCCTGACGCCGTACGTCATCCCGCTCACGGGCGTGCGGAACATCGGAACCCCCCACGCCCGGGTCGTGCCGCGCCCGCTGGACGAGCCGGCGCTCGGAACACTCGCCGAGGTGGACGCCGGCGTCCTCGCCGCGGTCGTGGACGGCCCCGCGCCGACGCAGGACGAGGTGCACACAGCCCTCACCGCACGGACCGCCGACGGCTCCCTCCACCCGGTCTACTTCGGATCGGCGCTGGGCGGACAGGGAGTCGCCGAGCTCGTGCGGGGACTGGTCCGGCTGGTCCCCGGCGCCGCGCAGTCGGCCGTGGAGCGCACGGGCACCACACCCGGCGCCGCGCCGGACGGTCCCCCGGCCTCGCCGCGTGGCACGGTCTTCGCCGTCCGGCCGGGCCCGGGCGGCGAGCGGATCGCGTATCTGCGGCTGTACGACGGTGAGGTGACACTGCGTCAACGGCTGAGCTTCGTCCGCCGCGAGGCCGACGGCCGCACCACCCGGGTGCCGGGGCGGGCGATGGCCCTGGACGTGGTCGGACGGCCCGGCGTCACCACGCTCACCCCGGGCGACATCGCCGCGCTGCGCGGTGTCGCCGGGGTCCGGGTGGGCGACCGCCTGGGCGAAGTCACCGCCCGTGCACCGCAGTTCGCGGCGCCGACCCTGGAGACCCTGGTGCGGGCCCGGCGCCCGGAGCAGGCGGCGCCCCTGCGTTCCGCACTGCTCGCCCTGGCGGACCAGGACCCCCTGATCCATGCCCGGCCCGCCGCGTCCGGCAGCACCGCGCTGCTCCTGTACGGAGAGGTGCAGAAGGAGGTCCTGGCGGCGACGCTCGCGCAGGACTTCGGTATCGAGGCGGACTTCGAGCCGAGCCGCGTCCGGTTGCTGGAACGCCCGAGCGGCACCGGTGAGGCGGTCGAGGAGATCCGGCGGCACGGACACTCGGGGTTCTGGGCGACGGTCGGCCTGCGCGTCGAGCCGGGACCGGTCGGCTCCGGCTCGGTGTTCGCCTACGAGACCGAACTCGGCGCCCTGCCCCGGGCGTTCCACCAGGCCATCGAGGACACGGTCCATACGGCCCTGCTCGACGGTCCCCGCGGCTGGGCGGTGACGGACTGCCGGGTCACGCTCATCCGATCGGGATATGTCGGACCGCTCAGCACGGCCGCCGACTTCCGAGGTCTGACTCCGCTCGTGCTGCGGCGCGCCCTGGAGCGGGCGGGGACCCGCGTGTACGAGCCGTTCCATGCGTTCGAGGTGGAGGTTCCGCTCGACGCCCTGGCGCCGGTCACCGCCCAACTGGCCTCCCTCGGCGCGGAGTTCGGGGAGACGACGGGCGGGCGTACCGCCTGGCTGGTGACCGGGGAGATGCCGGCCCGGCGGGTGCGGGACGTCGAGCTTCGGCTGCCGGGGCTGACCCGCGGGGAGGGAGTGTGGTGGTCGCGCCCGTCGGGCGACCGCGCCCTGCGGGCCCCGTACGCGCACCGAGGCGCCCCCGGCGCGGTCCCTGAATCTTCAACTGATCTGCCTGCCACGTGAATTGGGGGGAACACGGGCAGTAGGAAGGAGGACCGTCGACATGACGACGTCCATCAAGCGCATGCCCGGGTGGGCCAAGGGACTCAGTGCCGTCGCCCTGGTGCTCGTGGTGCTCTTCGCCGGGTTGCGGCTGGCCTTTTCGTTCGGGCTGCACGACGTGTTCGGCGAGGACACGCACGACCGCTCGGGTCCCGCGCTCCTCAAGTCGATCCAGGACATGAGCCGTTACGACGCCGCCTCGGGCAATTTCCAGGTGGTGGTGGATCTGGAGAAGGACGCGAAGTATCTGCCCGACGCCATCCGCGGCAGCCGCACGCTGTACGTGGGGGCCGGCACGGTTGACGCGTATGTCGACCTGGGCACCCTCGACACCAAGGACGTGACGGTCAACGACGACCGCACGTCGGCCACGCTCCGGCTGCCGCACGCGGCGCTGGGCAGGCCCGCGCTCGACCCGGACCACTCCTACGCCGTCTCCAAGCAGCGGGGGCTCCTGAACCGGCTCGGCGATCTCTTCTCGGACAACCCGAACGACGAGCGGGCCGTGCAGAGGCTCGCCGCGCGGCACATCGGCGAGGCGGCGAAGGACAGCCGGCTCACCTCGCGCGCCGAGGTGAACACCACCGGCATGCTCCAGGGGCTGCTGCGCTCGCTCGGCTTCAAGGAGGTGAACGTGACCTATGGTGCGTGAGCGCGCAGTGGCGCACCCGTCTCAGCCGCTGAGGATCCCCGGCAGTGCCAGCGCCCCCAGCACGGTCGCGCCCACCAGCAGCCACGCCACGTAGTCCCCGATGTGCCCGGACTGCAGCCGTCGCAGCGCTCCCGTCCAGGGCCGTTCCCCCAGCAGTTCCGGCCGGGCGACGGCGAGCGCCGCGAGGCCCGCGGCCAACAGCGTCGACAGCAGACCGAGGAGTACGCCCACGAGGGTCCAGTGGGGTGAGGTGATCGCTCCGCCGGACCCGGCCTCGCTCACGGCATGGCCCACCACGGAGGCGAAGCCCGGCGCCGCGCCCACGGTGAGCGAGGCGGCCAGCAGCAGCGCGGGCACCCCGGTCATGGTGTCCGGCACCCGCATCAGCCGGTGCCGGGTCTCGGGCGCCTCCTCGGTGCCGGTCGTCTCGTACGAGGCGTGCTCGGGCGGCGGCGGGCCGAGCCCGAAGAACACCCGTGCGGCGACGCGGAGTACGGCGCCCCCGGTCACCGCGGAGACGGCGACGAACAACGCGGTGAAGAGCCCGCCGAGCGCCTCCTCGGTGACCGCCTTGCCGAGCCCCGTACCGAAAGGCGGCAGTCCTGCGAGACCGAGGCCGCCGACGACGAACAGGGCGGCGACGCCGCGCAGGGGCCGCGCGCGCCCGTACAGCTCGTGCTCGTCGACGCAGCCGTAGCGGTCGAGGAGGATGCCGGTGCAGGCGAACAGGGCGGCCTTCACGCCGGCGTGGCCCAGGATGTACAGCGCGACCCCGTCGTCCGCCTCCGGTGTGAGCGAGCCGATCCCGATCATGAACAGCCCCATGTGGGCGATCGTCGAGTACGCCAGCAGCCGCTTCACATGACGCTGGTACCAGCACATGACGCCGCCGACGACCGCCGTGACGACGCCGAGGACCGTCAGCGCGCGCTCCAGGTCGGCCGCCGGGATCCCGCCGGGCCCGGCGAAGACCGTCCCGTACACCCGCCAGACGCCGTACGCGCCGAGTTCCACCATCACACCGGACATCAGCAGGCACACCGGTGTGGGTGCCACCGCGTGGGCGTCCGGCAGCCAGAAGTGGAAGGGCACGGCGGCGGCCTTCACCAGCAGGCCGGTCATGACCAGCACGAAGGCCGCGAGGGTGAGCGCGTCGGGCCCGCCGTGCGCGTCCAGGCCCCGCCCGATCTGGGTCATGGAGAGCTCACCGGTGCGCGCGTACAGCAGCCCGATGCCCGTCAGCATGGCGTACGCGCCGAGCGAGTTGACGACTCCGAAGGTCAACGCGCCCTGCACCGCCTTGGGTTCCTCGACCCGGTGGCCCGTGAGGGCGTAGGCCACCACGCTCATCAGCTCGAAGAAGACGAACGCGTTGAAGAGGTCCCCGGCGATGGAGAATCCGCACATGCCGGCCTGGAAGAGCAGCATCAGGGCGGGGAATGAGCCCGCGTGGCGGCGCGGCGGTTCGTCGAAGTAGTGCCAGGAGTAGGCGAGAGCCGCCAGTGTCAGCAGCGAGGCGAGCGCGGCCATGCCGAGGCCCGGGCCGTCCCCGACCAGGACGATGCCGACGCTCTCCCCGTTCTCGGGCGTCCATCCGCCCACCCACTCGACGAATGGCGGCGAGGAGTTCAGCAGCAGCACGATCGTGAGAGCCGCCGTGCCCGCGGAGACGGCGCAGCCGAACGTCTCGGCGACGGCGCGCGGCACCCGGCGGCCGCCCGCGGTCAGGAGTCCGGCTCCGAGCAGGGGGACGGCGACGAGCAGCGGCAGCAGGTGGTTCATCAGCCGCGCAGCTCCGAGAGTTCGTCGGGGTCGACCGTGCCGTGGCGCTTGGAGATCTGCATGACGAGCGCGAGCAGCAGCGCGGTGACCGTGGCGCCCACGACCACGTCGGTCAGGGCGAGCGCCTGCACGACCGGGTCCACCACGGGCCGTGAGCCGGGCTTCACGTCGGAGTAGACGGGCGCGGTCGCGCCGTCGCGGTAGCCGACGGCCAGCAGCAGGACGTAGGTGGCGGACTGGCACACCGCCAGGCAGCCGACGGCGTGGATCAGGTTGCGGCTGGTCGCCATCCCGTAGCAGCCGACCAGGAAGACCCATACGGCGACGAGGTAGGGCAGTACCTGCATCACTTCCCGCTCCCTTCCTCGATCTCGACCGCCTGGTCCAGGAAGCGGGCGAGCAGCACGACGACAGCGCAGGCGACCTCCATGCCGATGGCCGCGTTCAGCAGGGGGACGGTGCCGCCCGACGACAGGGTGTTGAACGTGCCGTGCGGCAGCAGCGTGTTGGCGAGGAACGCGGAGCCGCCCAGCACGCCCGCGAGGCCCGTGACGACGTAGGCGGACGCCGCGACCGCGTCGCCGGCTTCGTAGAGGCCGAGCGGGCGGATGCGTTCCAGCGCGCGGTAGTCGACGCCGAGGTAGAGCAGGTGCAGGGCGGTCGCGGCGACCACGCCGCCCTGGAAGCCGCCCCCGGGGCTGAGCTGTCCGTGGGCGATGACGTACAGGCCGGTGAGCAGGGCGACGGGCAGGACGACCAGCGCGTAGCGGCGGACGGCGGGGGCGACGTCCTCGGGTTCCGGTGCGCCCCGCCGTTCGTCGCGGGTCTGACGCAGCAGGACGACCGTGCCGAGGACGGAGGCGAAGAGGATGGTCATCTCGCCGAGCGTGTCGAAGGCGCGCTGGTCGAAGTTGACGGACGCGATGGTGTTGGCGGTGCGTCGGGCGAGGGACGCGTGGACTGCCCTCGCCCCGTAGGGGTGCCGGTCGCCGCCGAAGCCGGGCAGCCGCAGACAGGCGGCGACGAGGAGCGCGGCGAGTCCCGCACCGCTGAGGGCCAGCAGCCACAGCCGTACCCGCCGGGTCATCGTGGCTCCCGCTTGCGCCGCTGTCGCCGTCTGACCTTGCGCACGGACAGCATGAGCAGCAGCGGGGTCAGGGCGGAGCCGACGGCGAGCTGTGAGAGAGCCACGTCGGGGGCCTGGAGCACGGTGAACAGGACCGCCAGGACCGTGCCGAGGACGGCCAGTACGAGCGCCTGCCGTTCGGGGTCGCGCACCGCGACGGCCGCGGTCGCCGAGGCGGCGACCAGCAGCAGGGCGACGACGATCAGCGGGTCATCCATGGCGCCTCCTCGCGAACCCGCCGGACAGGGCCCGTGAGGCGACCAGGTTCCCGCCGATCAGCAGGGCGCCGATCACCAGGAGTTTCACCATCGCCCGGCTCGGGCCGGTGGCCGCGCACAGGACGAGCACGACCACGCCGCCGAGCCCGGCGACCGCGAAGGTGAGGGACCGGGCGCGCGGCGGGTCCTTGGCCAGGTCCTCGGCGAGCAACCGCGCGAAGACGAGGGTGCCGACGGGACCGAGGAGAGCGAGGATCAGCGCGAGATCCACGTACGACGGCCGGTCGTATCCCTGCGAGAGCAGCAGCAGGCCCGGGCAGGCCAGGGCTGTGGAGAGGTTCTGGGCGACGACCCTGCGGCGCAGCGGCCCGGTTGCCACGCCACACACCGTGGCGCCGACGCCTCCGGCGAACACGGCCGTCGCCGCGGCGGTCCAGGCGTTCACCGCCCGCTCACCGCCCGCCGCGCGCCCCTGGCGGCGAGCGCCGCGAGGAGGGCGGAGCCCCCTCCGACGGCCAGTTCCAGGGTGTCGACCGTGCTGATGTACACCAGCCACAGCGCGCCGAGGGCGGCCCACCAGGCGAGCACCTCGACCGCGGCCCGCAGCGTCGCACGTCGGTTCATACGCCACCTCCGGGGACCTCGCCCGCCACGCCGACCGAACCTTTCCCGCCGCTTTGTGTGGAATTTCCGTTCCGTCATCCAAGCACCGCTCCGGCTTCGCGGGGCGGCGGCGCGCGACGGGTCGCTGCCCGGAGTGCCCAGGCAGCGCGAAGGGAAACCGAGGAGGCCGTGGCCGGGGCGCCGGCGAACCGGTGCCGGGGTCGGTGCGCGGCGCCGCATCGTCGCTACGGATGCGGGTAACCGCCTTGTTAGTCACGGCAGTTGAATCCGGGAGGATCGCATGGTCCGTACAGTGCTGCGCACGCGTACCGCGAAATCCGCTCACCGGCCCGAAGCACCGCCGGCGGCACCGGCCCGAAAGCCGCTCCCGCTCCCTGTACGTCTACTGGTCATGCTGCTGGCCTTCACGGCCATGGTGGCGTTCGCGGTCGCGCTGGCCCGGCTCACGCTGCAGCCGTCCCCGGCGTCGGAGTCGCTGATCCACAGCAACTTACGTCCGGGCCGCTCCCTGCACGCCTATCTCGCCCAGCCCGCGCTGCGCGACGCCGTCAAGCAGATCGGCGGGAACCTCCTGCTCGGCGTGCCCTTCGGAGTGCTGCTGCCCGTTCTCGCACCCCGGGCGCGGGGGGTGGTGCGCGTCCTGGCGATCACCGCCACGGTGATGCTGCTGGTCGAGCTGGTGCAAGGGGCACTCATCACCGGCCGCGCCTTCGACATCGACGACGTTCTCCTCAACACCGCCGGGGCACTCGTGGGTTACCTGCTGCTGGGGCGGCGGCTCGGGCACGTCGTGCACCCGCGCAAGCGGCGCCGGGCACGGAAGGAGACGGTGGGCTGACCCAGAGCGCGGGCGTACGGCGTACCGCTGACCTGGAAGAACGAGTCAGGGGTACGCAGACATAACGGGAGAAGGGCATTTCGACCGGCTTCAGCGCATGCTTGACAGGGGGATCACTCGCCGACGAGGAGATCACTCAGTGGGGACAGCAGGCGCGGCGGCCGTGACGATGATGGCCGTCAACCCGACGGACAGTGCCTCGGTGCTCGCGACATTCGGTGCGCTGGGCGTCCTGGTGGTGATCTTCGCCGAGTCGGGTCTGCTGGTGGTCGGCTTCTTCCTTCCCGGTGACACCTTGCTGTTTCCGGCCGGAGTGCTGTGTGCGGGAAGCGGCGACAAGGCGCCCCAGCTGGTGCTGTGGCAGGTGCTGGTGTGCGCGGCCGTCGGGGCGATTGCCGGGGCGCAGGTGGGGTTCGTGATCGGACGGCACGGCGGAAAAGCGCTCTTGACGCGCAGCTCCAATCCGCGCCTGAAGCGGGGCGCGGCCCGAGCGGAAGAGCTGCTGGCCCGCTACGGCCACGGCAAGGCGATCGTGCTGGGGCGTTTCGTGCCGGTGCTGCGGACCGTGCTGCATCCGGCGGCCGGGGCCCTGGGCGTGCCCGTGCGCGCCTTCGTCCTGTGGCAGGTGGTCGGCGGTCTGCTCTGGTCGCAGAGCCTTGTCCTGGCGGGGTACGCCCTGGGCTCGTCGGTGCCGCATCTCGACCGCTGGCTGCTGCCGCTGGTCGCGGCGGTCGTCGTGGTCTCGCTGCTGCCGCTGGTGACGGAGATACGGCGGTCACGGCGCGGTCGGCGCTCGTCGTCGGCGTCGTCCTGAGCGGCCCACGGCGGCGTCGGCTCGGCGGCCGTCGCGCGAGCCTCCTCGGGCGACGGCCGCTTGATTGCGTGGAGCCTGCCCGCCTACTCGGACTTCGTCGGGTCGGGTGCCGGCAGTCGGCCCGGTTCCTGTTCGTCCTGGGGGGCGGGCAGATACGGCGTGATCAGCAGCCGGTACACGGCGGCCCCGGCCACTCCCCCGATCAGCGGCCCCACGATCGGCACCCAGAAGTAGAGGTTGCCGTACTGGTCACGCCATGCGGTGCCGTACCCGGTGATGAAGCTGGCGAGGCGGGGGCCGAAGTCGCGGGCCGGGTTGATTGCGTAGCCGGCGTCGGTGCCCCAGGCCATTCCGATGGCCACGACCAGGAGGCCGATGACGAGCGGGGCGAGATTGGCGCCGGGCGGGGTGTTGAGCAGATCGGTGATCGCGAAGATGACCAGGACCAGGATCGCGGTTCCGATCACCTGATCGCGCAGCGCGCCGAGTTCGCTGACCGGGAGGGCGCCGTTGCCGGGGAGCGTGGAGAACACGCCCTGGGTCTTGATGGTGTGGCCCGGGTCGGCCTTGGCCAGGACCTCGCTGTAGTTCCAGCGGACCAGGAGGGCGGCGACGAAGGCACCCGCGGTCTGGGCCAGGGAGTACGGCAGGACCTTCTTCCAGGGGAAGCCCTTGAAGCAGGCCAGGGCCACGGTCACCGCGGGGTTGAGATGGGCGCCGCTGATGCGAGCGGCCACGTACACGCCGAGGGTGACCCCGAGACCCCAGGCCCAGGCGATGCTGTCGTGGTCACCGATCCCGGCGCCGACGACCTGGGCCACCACGCCGCAGCCGAAGAGAATGAGGATCAGGGTCCCCAGGAACTCCGAGGACAACTCGCCGATCAGTTCCGATCTGGACGTCCGCTCCGCCATGAGGCACCGCCTTCCGCCAGGAGTGGATGGGTGGTCGCGAGCGTAGTTCTCTGACGCCGGGTGTCCAGGGGACCCGCAACAACTGGAGCAGCCGCCACCTCTTTCCCGTACGACGGAAGGGCGACCGCGCACGGGGCGGGTGCGTGCGGCACCCGGCTTTCTCCGGCGGCCATGACCGTGACGGGTACCTGCTCGGACGATCACCGGGCACGCCGGCCGATGGAGGCACGCACGGCAAGGGCGAGCCTTGACTGCAAACTAGTAAGCGCGCATACTAAATGCATGATGACTCTCGGGAACGCCCGCATCACCTCCGCCGCCGCACCTGCCGCCTTCTTCGCCCGCTGGGCCGACATGGCCACCTGGCCCGAGTGGAACGCCGACACGGAATGGGTGCGCCTGGACGGGCCCTTCGCCACCGGATCCACCGGGGTCCTCAAGCCGAAGGGGGGTCCGAGGACGAAGTTCGTCATCGCCGAGCTGTCCGACAGCGAGTTCACCGACGTCTCGCTGCTCCTGGGTGCCCGCCTGACCTTTCATCACCTCGTCGGGGCAGCTCCCGCAGGCGGCTCGGACGTTCAGGTCTCGGTCACTCTGGCCGGACCGCTGGCCCGGGTGTGGAACCTGATCCTGGGCAAGGGGATCAAGGAGACGCTCCAGCGCGATCTGGAGTCCCTCCGGGCCGTCGCCGAGACCGCGAGCGAGGCCCGGGCATGAGGTACTGGCTCGGCGTCGTCTGCCGCGACCACGTCCAGCGCGCCACGGGCCTGGGCATCGCCCAGCTGGGCCACGGCAGACGCGACGGCCTGGCCCGGCTCGGCGCCGGGGACTGGCTCGTCTACTACTCGCCCCGCACCAGCCTGCGCGACGGCCGCCCGCTCCAGGCGTTCACGGCGATCGGCGAGGTCGCCGACGAGGAGATCTGGCAGGCGGACGAGGGCGGCTTCAAGCCCTGGCGCCGCCGGGTCCACTATCCGGCGGACGCGACGCAGGCTCCTGTCAGGGCCTTCGACGGCGCCCTGGACCTGACGTCCGGTGCGAACTGGGGACACCGACTGCGCCGGGGGCTGGTCGAGCTGACCCCCTCCGACTTCGGCCTCATCCGCTCGGCCATGATGGCCGGATGAACGACCGCGACCTCAACTCCGCATTCACCGACGCCGAGGAGAGCCCCGGGTTGCTGCTGTGGCAGGTCACCAACCGCTGGCAGGCGGCCCAGCGCGCCACTCTCAAGCCGTACGGGCTCACGCACGTCCAGTTCGTCCTGCTCGCGGCGCTCACCTGGCACGGCACCGACGGCCCGGTGACCCAGAAGGCGCTGGCGGGCCACGCCGCGACCGACCCGATGATGACCTCCCAGGTCCTGCGCGCCCTGGAGGACCGCGGGCTCGTCGAACGGCGCCCCCACCCCCAGGACGGCCGGGCCCGCGCCCTCGCGGTCACCCCCGAAGGCCAGGCTCTCGCCAACCGCGCCGTACTCGCCGTCGAAAGCTGCGACGCGGAGTTCTTCGCCCCCCTCGACGACCGGACTCCCGAATTCACCCGCGCACTGCGCAAGCTCAAGGAATCCTCGGGCTGACGGGTCTTGGCCGGTCAGCGGACCCAGTCGCCGGTGAGGCCGAGGACCGAGGTGCCGTCGAGGTCGGTCAGCTTGGTGGCGATGAACTGGCGGGCCCAGTCGGAGGTCTGGACACGGAAGGCGGGGCGCTCGGCGGTCAGCGCCTCGATGATGGGGGCGGCGGCCTGCGCCGGGGTCTGCGCGTTGCTGAAGGACTTCGTGGTCCGCTCGACGTAAGCCTGCAGGGCTGGTGCGTACGGGCCCGCGGCGGCCAGCATGGCGGGCAGGTCCAGGCCCACGTTGGTCACGAACTCGCTGGCCACGGCGCCGGGTTCGACCACGGTGACATCGACGCCGACGGTCGCGGCGACGGGGGCCAGGGACTCCATGAAGCCCTCCACGGCGAACTTCGCGGCGCAGTACGCCTCGTTGAACGGCTGGCCGACGACGCCGCCGACGCTGGTGACGGTGATCAGCCGGCCCTCGGAGGCGCGCAGGTGGGGCAGGGCGGCCCGGCTGACGTTCACCACGCCGAAGAAGTTGACCTCCATGGCGGTACGGACGTCCTCGACGGTGCCCTGCTCGATGGTGCCGACCTGGCCGACACCGGCGTTGTTGACCAGCGCGTCCAGCTGCCCGAACTCGGCGATCACCTCGTCGACGCACGCGGCCACCGACTCCGGGTCGATCACGTCGAGACGCTTGACGTGGACCCGGTCGGCGACACCCGCCTCGGCGGCGGCCTTGCGCAGCGCATCGGCCCTGCTGGTGTCACGAAGGGTGGCGACGGCGATCCAGCCCGCCTCGGCGGCGGCGACGGCGGCGGCCAGGCCGATGCCGGACGAGGCGCCGGTGATCAGGACGGTCTTGGCCATGTCGGCCTCTTCTCTGCTCGCATTTCCGTGTGTGCACACACACCATACTTTTGTGTGCGCACACACGCAACTGCGTAAGATGAACGCCATGGCCCGCGAAAATCTCACCCTGGGAGAACTTCCCGCCCGCGACCACGCCTTCTACGGCCTGGTGTGGGCGGGTTCGACGCTCACCACACAGGTCGACCAGGCGCTCGTCCGAGCCCATGACCTGCCGCTTTCCTGGTTCGAGGTGATGCTGTGGCTGCACGGCCGAACCGAGCCGGTCGCCGCGTCCGAGCTGGGCGCCAAGACCCTGCTCAGCCGCAGCCAGGTCTCCCGGGTCATCGACGCGCTGCGCGTCCGGGGCCTGGTCGAACGCGTACCCTCCCGCCACGACGCCCGCTCGGTGCTCATCGCCCTCACCGAGAAGGGGCGCCAGGCCTTCACCCAGGCCGACGCCACCCGTCGGCAGGTCCTGGCCGGACTCTTCGACGACCTGCTCGACGACCAGGACATCCAGGCACTGAACACGGTCTGGGCGAAGCTCAAGCAACGCCCCCGCAGGCAGGCCTCGGATACGTCCTCCACCACAACATCCGCCTGAAGGTGGCATGAGTATGC
>NZ_JBEXDZ010000081.1:0-40128 GCF_040606085.1 Streptomyces sp. NPDC005485
GCCACGTGGGCGGGCGGGGCCGCCACGATCGCGAGGTCGACGGGCCCCTCGGGCGCCTCGTCGGTGCCGGCGCCGAGCGCGGCGGCCGTGCGGGCCTGCTCCGGGTCGTGGTCGGCGAGGTGGACGACGACGCCGCGCGAGACGAGCGCCAGTGCGGCGGACGTGCCGATCAGCCCGGTTCCGATGACGAGTGCGGTTCTCACTGGGCGATGTCCTTGCGCAGCGCGCCCGCGGCCCCGAGGTAGACGTGGGCGATCTCGGAGCGCGGCAGATCGGACTCGATGTGCGCGAGGATCCGTACGACCCGGGGCATCGCGCCCTCGATGTCCAGTTCCTGGGCGCAGATCAGCGGTACGTCGACGATGCCGAGCTTGCGTGCGGCCGCCGCCGGGAAGTCGCTGTGCAGGTCGGGCGTCGCCGTGAACCAGATGCTGATCAGGTCGTCGGTGGTGAGCCCATTGCGCTCCAGGACGGCGGTGAGCAGCTCGCTGACCTGCTCGTCCATGTGCCCGGCCTCGTCCCGCTCCAGTTGGACGGCGCCCCGGACCGCTCGTACCGCCACGGTGATGCTCCTTGCTGATGTACGGAAGCTGCTTGTCACACCAGCGTAGTCAGGCCGCACCGGGCCGGTGCGCGGCGCCCGCCTGCCGAGACGGCGGGACAGCCGTCCGGGAGGCCGAGGACTCACGACAATGTCACCTGAATGTCCCTATTCCGCTACTTGGGGGCAGAACACCCCAGTGCGCTACTGGACGCGGGGGCGTCGGTCCGCTCTCATGGCAGAAGACTCGCCTCGGGGGAGGCCCGTATGAAGCGTCCCGGACCGCTGTTCACCCTTCTCGCAGGGCTGTTGCTCGGCCTGTTCATGCTGTCGCTCAATGCGACGACAGGGACGAAGAGCGCGTCGACGTACCGGGAGGAACCGTCCGGTGTGACCAAGTCGCCGAGCCCGACTTCCCCGCCTGCCAAGACCACACCGCCGCCCAGCCTGTCCCCGTCGAAGCCTCCCGTCCCCAACGCGGACTACGCGGGACGCACCGACGACGACTCCTCCGCGGTCGCCGTCTCGCTGCGCGACGGCAAGGGCATCGCGTACTTCTGCGACGGCCACGACAAGGAGTCCTGGCTGAAGGGTGACGTCAAGGACGACGGCACCATGAAGCTCACCGGCAAGGACGGCGCCGCGCTGACGGGCACCCTGAAGAACAACAAGCTGATCCGCGGCACCGTGGACATCGCCGGCGGCCACTACGGGTTCACCGCCGAAAAGGCGGTCAAGCCGTCCGGGCTGTACCGGGCGACGGCCACGGTGCGCGGCGCGAAGATCGAGGGCGGCTGGATCGTGCTGCCGGGCGGCCGGCAGGTCGGCATCGTCGACCGCGACGGCGAGCCCGCGGCCGCGCCGAAGATCGACCCGGCGACGGGTGCGGTGACCGTCGACGGGCAGCAGCTCACGGCCCGCCCGGTCACGCCCTGACCGTCCCAGCCCCTGACACCTCTTCCGCTCCGCCAGGGAGTCGAACATGACCGTGCACCCGACGTACGCAGGGAGTCGGCGATGAGCATCGATCCGAACGCAGCCACCCAGGGCTTCCCGTCCCCCGAGCCCGCCCACCGCCGTCCCGGCGCGGCCCGCTATCTCGTCCCGGCCCTGGTCGCCGCCGCGGTCGCGGTGGGCCTCGGCGCGTACGGGAAGGTGCACGACCCGGCGGGGACCGCCTTCAACCTCGCGGGGTTCAGCAGCACCGGCGCGGTGAAGTCGTGGCTGGCGACCATCGCGTTCGCCTTCGCGCTCGTCCAGCTCGTCTCCGCGTTCATGGTGTACGGGAAGCTGCCGGGGCCGAGCTGGGCGGCGGTGCTGCACCGCTGGTCGGGCCGGATCGCCTTCCTGGTCGCGGTCCCGGTCGCGGTGCACTGTCTGTACGCGTTCGGCTATCAGACGTACGAAACGCGCGTCTTGTGGCACTCGCTCCTGGGTTGCTTCTTCTTCGGGGCCTTCAGTGCCAAGATGCTGCTGCTCCGCTCGGAGCGCCTTCCCGGCTGGCTGCTGCCGATCGTCGGCGGCCTCGTCTTCACCGTTCTCACGATCCTCTGGCTGACGTCCGCCCTCTGGTTCTTCCGCACGTTCGGAGTGACGACATGACCCACCGCTCGACGCGTCGCACGGTTCTCGCGACGGGCGCGGCCGCGCTGGTCTGCGGGTGCAGCAAGTACGGCGACAACAACTCCTCGGGATCGGCCGCGAACGCCTCCAGCGGTCAGGAGCTCGCCAAGACGGCCGACATCCCGGTCGGCGGCGGCAAGATCTTCAAGGACGAGAAGGTCGTGGTGACCCAGCCGAAGAAGGGCGACTTCAAGGCCTTCTCGGCGGTCTGCACCCACCAGGGCTGCACGGTGGGCACCGTCTCCGACGGCATCATCGAATGCCCCTGTCACCACAGCAAGTACCGCATCGCGGACGGTTCGGTGGCCGGTGGTCCGGCGCCGAAGCCGCTGCCCGCCAAGGAGATCACGGTGAAGGGAAATTCGATCAAACTGGCGTGAGCGGGCACGTACGCTCGCGTCCATGCCCGCAACCGACCTGGTCCGCGACCACACTGTGTACTCCTGTGTCATGGGGTCGCGCGCCTTCGGTCTGGCCACCGACGGCAGCGACACGGACCGGCGCGGGGTGTTCCTGGCGCCCACCGCGCTGTTCTGGCGCTTCGAGAAGCCGCCGACGCACGTGGAGGGGCCGGCCGAGGAGCAGTTCAGCTGGGAGCTGGAGCGCTTCTGCGAGCTGGCCCTGCGCGCGAACCCGAACGTCCTGGAGTGCCTGCACTCCCCGCTGGTGGAGTACGTCGACGACACGGGCCGTGAACTGCTGGCCCTGCGCGGCGCGTTCCTCTCGCGCGGGGCCCACGAGACGTTCGCGCGCTACGCACTGGGCCAGCGCAAGAAGCTGGACGCGGACGTCCGCACGCATGGCGCCCCGCGCTGGAAGCACGCGATGCACCTGCTGCGCCTCCTGATGAGCTGCCGCGACCTGCTCCGCACGGGTGAGCTGACGATCGACGTGGGTGACCAGCGCGAACCGCTGCTGGCGGTCAAGCGCGGCGAGGTCCCCTGGCCGCGGGTCGAGTCCTGGATGTCACGTCTGGCTGCGGAGACGGACAGCGCGGCGGCCGGGAGCCCGTTGCCGTCCGAGCCCGACCACGCGCGCGTGGAGGACTTCCTCGTCCGCGCCCGTCGCGCCTCAGCCCTCCAGGCGGACCCGGACGACGAGCGCGTGGAGGGCGTCGTACGCGGCGGGGGCGTCCGGCAGCGCTGAGGCCTCCTGCGCGTCGTCCAGCACGGCGTGCAGCCGCTCCACGTCGTCCTGCACGCGCGTGTGGCCGACGCCCGCCTCCCCGTGCTCCCGCTCGGCCTTGGCGGCGACCAGCTCCGGCAGGTACGCCGGTGCCGGGACCTGTTCGACGAGGGTGGGCAGATGGGCCTGCACCTCGCCGCTGCGCATCAGGTGGATGCCGGTCAGCAGCACACGGAACGTGTAGAGCAGCGGCTTGAGTTCACCGGTCTTCTCGAAGAGCCGCCACTGGGTGCCCGCGAACCCCCTGTAGTGGTGGGCGTGATGGCTGGTGAGGACGCCGGGCGCGAGCGCCGCCAGCTCCCGGTGCGTGTCGGTGGTGTGCACGACCAGCGGCGAGAGCAGCTGCTCCAGCACATAGCCGTTGCGGCGCAGCATCAGCCGTACGAACTTGCGCAGGTCGTGCGTGACCAGGTCCATCTCGACCCCGTCCCGGTCCCACATCCGCGACCGGGTCTCCTCGGGCTCGCGCAGTCCGAGCAACTCGGCCGCCGGGAGCAGGTGCACACCTCGCAGGTCGACGTCCGAGTCGCGCGACGGGAAGCCGTAGAGGTGCGCCCCCGAGACGGTGGCGAACAGCACGGGATCGGGCTGTTCGGCCACCACGGGCGCGAGGTCGATGTCGTCGAGGTCGAGGGCGCCGGCGGTCATCCCCTAAGCGTCCCAGAGCGCTCCCAGCGACATGAGATCGCCCTGGTACTCGATGCGGTCGGCCCATTCCGTGGGCCAGGCGTCCGAGCCGTGGTAGGCGCCGGCGAAGGCGCCCGCCAGGCAGGCGATGGAGTCGGAGTCGCCGGAGGTGCAGGCGGCCCGGCGCAGCGCGGTGAGGGGTTCGTCGACGAAGAGGAGGAAGCAGAGCAGGCCGGTGGCGAGCGCCTCCTCGGCGATCCAGCCCTCGCCGGTGGCCAGGCACGGGTCGGTCTCCGGCGAGACCGTGCGCACGGCGTGCCGGACCCGGTCCAGGGCCTCCAGGCACTCGTCCCAGCCTCGGGCGATGAAGTGCTCCGGCGTGGGGTCCTCACTGCGGGACCACAGGTCGCCGAGCCAGCGGGAGTGGTAGCGCTGGCGGTTCTCGTAGGCGTACGACCGCAGTTGTCCGATCAGGCCCATCGGTTCGGCGCCCTGTGCGAGGAGCCGGATCGCGTGCGCGGTGAGGTCGGAGGCGGCGAGCGCCGTGGGGTGCCCGTGGGTGAGTGCGGCCTGCAACTGGGCGGCGCCGGCGCGCTGTTCGTCGCTCAGTCCCCGTACGAGCCCGACGGGGGCGACGCGCATGTTGGCGCCGCAGCCCTTGGAGTTGATCTGGCTGGCCTCCTGCCAGGGGCGGCCTTCGGTCTTGAGGAGGTTGCAGGCGACCAGGCAGGTGCGGCCGGGTGCACGGTTGTTGTCGGGCGACTGGTACCAGTCCACGAACTCCTCGCGCACCGGCCGCTCCATCCGCAGCGGCCCGAGCAGCCCGCGGTCCGTGGCCGTGCGCAGCCCCCGCGCGAGCGCGAGCGTCATCTGCGTGTCGTCGGTGACGTACGCGGGCCTGGGCAGCTCCATCGTGCGCCAGGGCCCGCACTTGGCGAGGATGGACGGCACGTCGTTGAACTCGGTCGGGAAGCCGAGTGCGTCACCGAGGGCCAGGCCGAGCAGTGTTCCGGTGGCGGCGCGCTTGGCGAGCGTCGTGGTGGTCATGAGGGCCGTCCTTCCGAAGTGGGGCGCAGCAGGGGCGGGTGCAGAGCGGTGGCACCACCGGCGCGGTACAGCGCGGCCGGCTTTCCGCGGCCGCCGGTCAGCCGCGCGGCGCCCGGGATCGGTTCGACGAAGCCGGGTGTGGTGAGGACCTTGCGCCGGAAGTTGGGGCGGTCCAGCGCGGTGCCCCACACGGTCTCGTAGACCTGCTGCAGCTCGCCGAGGGTGAACTCGGGCGGGCAGAAGGACGTGGCGAGACAGGTGTACTCGAGCTTGGCGCCGACGCGTTCGTGGGCGTCGGCCAGGATGCGGTCGTGGTCGAAGGCGAGCGGGCCGAGGGCGTTGAAGCGCAGCCACTGGGCCTGGGCCGCGTCGCCGCCGCCGCGCGGCTCGGGAGGGTCCGGGAGCAGGGCGGCGAAGGCGACGGAGACGATCCGCATCCGGGGGTCGCGGTCTGGTTCGCTGTAGGTCCTCAGCTGTTCCAGGTGGAGCCCGGAGATGTCCGACAGGCCGGTCTCCTCGGCGAGTTCGCGCCGGGCGGCGGTCTCCGCGGACTCGTCCGGCTTCACGAAGCCGCCGGGCAGCGCCCAGCGGCCCATGTACGGCTCCTGGCCGCGTTCGACGAGCAGCACCTGGAGCACGCCCGCGCGGACGGTCAGGACGGCCAGGTCGACAGTGACGGCAAAGGGCTCGAAGGCGTACTTGTCGTAGCCGGCGGGCGCCTGGCCGCCGGGCGCGCGATCCTGCTGCGTCAGCACGCCCACCCCCCTTAATAGTCAGTGTGACCAATAGTCATTCCGACTATAAAGAGGGCGGGCGTGCTCGCACAAGCCTCGTAGGGACTCAACTTCCGGTGGTTGAAAGGATTTTTCGCTAAGCCGTCCCGCCCGAGCGGGACGGTGCGAGCGCCGCCACCACGGCCCCCGCCGCGGCAGCCCCCGCCGAGACCCACAGCGCGGGCCCGCACCCGTCGGCGAAGGCGGCGGGCGAGGCATAGCCGCCGTAGTGGGCGAACACGGCTGCCGCGACGGCGATGCCGAAGACCCCGCCCAGCTCGCGCAGTGCCATGTTGACGCCGGCCGCGACGCCCGCGTCGGCCACCGGCACGGACATGGTCGCGGCGTTCGCGGCGGTGGGGAAGACCATGGAGATGCCGACCCCGGAGATGATCAGCGGGACGACCAGGTCTCCGTAGCCGACCCCCGGTTCGACCTGCCAGGCCATCAGCGCGTAGGCGACCGCCTGGAGCGCCAGTCCCGCCAGCATGAAGGGCCGGTTCCCGAACCGGTCCGCCAGCGCGCCCGCGACCGGCGCGACCAGAAGCGGCATCCCGGTCCACACGAGGATGCGTACGCCTGCCTCCAGCGGCGACTGCCCGAGCCCGAGCTGGAAGAGCTGCGTGATCATGAAGAGCGCGCCCAGCAGCGAGAACAGTTGCAGGAAGATCGCTCCGTTCGCGGTGGAGAAGCCGCGCACCCGGAAGTAGCCGAGCGGCAGCATCGGGTACCGGGCCGCGGACCGCTCCCAGCCGAGGAAGGCGGCCACGAACACGACCCCGGCCACCAGCGCGCCGATCACCTCGGCGCTCCCCCACCCGGCCTCGGGGGCCCGCACCGGCGCCCAGGCCAGCCCGGTCAGCGCCACCGCCGCCAACAGCAGTCCGACGACGTCGAGTTGGGGCCGCGGACCGTGGCTCTCACGCAGCTTCAGCGCCGACAGCGGAAGCATGGCGATCCCGAGGGGAACGTTCAGCCAGAAGATCCACTGCCACGACAGGCCTTCGGTGACGGCCCCGCCGAGCACCGGCCCGGCGGCCACCCCGACCCCGGTCACCCCGCCCCACAGCCCGATGGCGACGCCCCGCTTCTCGGCCGGGAACGCGTCGCTGATCAGCGTCAGCGTGAGCGGCAGCAGGACCGCCGCTCCGGCGCCCTGCACCATGCGCGCGGCGATCAGCTGACCCGGCCCGCCCGAGAGCGCCGACGCCGCCGAGGCGAGGGTGAAGACGGCGAGCCCGAGGACGTACATCCGCCGCCGTCCGAACCTGTCGCCGAGCGCGGCGCCCGTCAGGGTGAGGCAGGCGAAGACGAGGTTGTACGCGTTGATCGTCCATTCCAGATCGGACAGGCTCGCCCCGAAGTCGGCCCGCAGCGCGGGCAGCGCCGTGGAGACGACCACCACGTCCAGGGAGCACAACAACGCGCCGAGCCCGGCCAGTACGACGGTCCACGCGCGTCGTGGCGGCGCCTGCTGTTCGGCGGGCCCGCGGACCGGGACGGTCACAGTGTCAGCCATGACGGAACCTTTCGTGAGAACACGGAAACTTCAGGAGGTTCCGTGACAGCACGGGCTCCCTCACGAAAGGCAGACCAGCCCCGTACCGGAAAGGAATCGCGGCGGATCCGGCCGACGCCCCAGGAAGGCGACGAGCCGGTCGCCGGGGCAGGAGCGGGGCTGCACGCCGACCGGCTCGGCGAAGCGCACTCCCCGGTCCTCGTCCGCGACGACGCACCGCGCGACGGGGAACAGGTCGGCGGCGAGCGCCGGCGGCAGCGGGCGCGGCCGCCCGCACGCCTGGGCCACGTCCCACCCGTGCACGGCGATCTCGACGGCGCCCACGGCGGCCAGCACGTCCAGTTCCAGCGACTGCCCACCGACATCCACCGGGATGTCGGTACACGGCACCTCCCCCGCCGCGACCGCCCACGCGCCCAGCAGCGCGCCCGCACGCTCCCGGAACGCGCACACCGGATCGGGTGCGTCCCGCCCGGGGCACAGTCCGACGCTTCCGCCCGCGACCCCCTCGTACAGCGCGTCCACCGAGTCGTCGAGGTGCCGCAGCAGCTCCCCGAGGTCCCACTGCGCGCACGGCGTGGCCCGCCCGAGGCTGCCGGGCACCACGGTGGCGACGCTTCCGAGCGCGTACGCGAGCGAACGCTCCAGCAGCTCCCCGGAGTTCACGCCCACACCTGCGGCATGCGGAAGTGCTCGAAGAGCTCCGGGTCGTCGAGGAAGGCGGTGATCCGGGCGATGTTCCGCCCGCCGGGGGCGAGCGTGAGCACCTGCACGAAGTAGGCCCGGTAGACGCCGTCCGCGCCTCGTTCGTACGTCGCCAGGGCGGGCTGCCCGTTGGCCCGGGTGGGCACCATCCGCAGGCGTCCCGGCCCGCCGACCCGGGCGGCCAGGAAGCGGATGACGTCCTTCTTGCCGCTGAACCACTCCAAGTAGGGCGGCATCTCCAGTTCGGCGCCGTCCTGGAGCAGGTCGAGCAGGGCATCCATGTCGGCGTGCTCGAAGGCCGCCGCATAGCGGTCGATCAGCTCGCGGTCCCCTGCGACATCGGGCTCGGTCACCAGGTCCTCGTCGGGAGCGACCTCGTCGAGGCGGGCACGCGCGCGTTGGAGGCTGCTTTTGACGGCGGCCGTCGAGGTCCCGAGCAGCGCGGCGACCTCGGGGGCCCGCCAGGCCAGCACGTCCCGCAGGATGAGCACGGCCCGCTGCCTGGCGGGGAGGTTCTGCAGCGCGGCGACCAGCGCGAGCCGCAGGCTGCCGCGCGCCGCCACGACGGTCGCCGGGTCGACGAGCGCGTCGGGCAGCGGCTGCAGCCACGGCACGTCGCTCGCAGGGGCCCTCAGAGGCTCCTCAGGCGTGTCTGAGGGCCCTGCGAGCCCGGAGGGCAGCGGACGGCGCATCCGGCCCTCCAGAGCCGTCAGACACGTATTCGTGGCGATCCGGTGCAGCCAGGTGCGCAGCGAGGCACGGCCCTCGTATCCGTCGTAGGACCGCCAGGCCCGCAGATACGTCTCCTGCACCAGGTCCTCCGCGTCGTCCACCGAGCCGAGCATCCGGTAGCAGTGGGCAAGGAGCTCCCGTCGGTACGTCTCCGTCAGCCGTACGAACTCGTCGCGGTCCGTCGTCGCGGTCATGTCCGCTCCCTTCGTCACCGGTACAGACCGGCGGGGCGGCGAAAACGAATCGGCCGGTCCCGGAGAAAATCCGGAACCGGCCGACGCGCGCGCGTGGGACTTGAGAGTCGAGGCGCAGGGTCGGACTACAGGTCGACTTCCTGCATCAGCATGCCGACCTCGGTGTTGGACAGGCGGCGCAGCCAGCCCGACTTCTGGTCTCCCAGGGTGATCGGGCCGAAGGAGACACGCACCAGCTTGTCGACCGGGAAGCCGGCCTCGGCGAGCATGCGGCGCACGATGTGCTTGCGGCCCTCGTGCAGGGTCACCTCTACGAGGTAGTTCTTGCCGGTCTGCTCGACGACGCGGAAGTGGTCCGCCTTCGCGTACCCGTCCTCCAGCTGGATGCCGTCCTTGAGCTGCTTGCCCAGGTCGCGCGGGATCGGGCCCACGATGTGCGCGAGGTAGACCTTCTTCACGCCGTACTTGGGGTGGGTCAGGCGGTGCGCCAGCTCGCCGTGGTTGGTGAGCAGGATCACACCCTCGGTCTCGGTGTCGAGCCGGCCCACGTGGAAGAGCCGCGTCTCGCGGTTCGTCACGTAGTCACCGAGGCACTGCCGGCCCTCGGTGTCCTCCATGGTCGAGACGACACCGGCGGGCTTGTTCAGCGAGAAGAACTGGTACGACTGCGTGGCCACGGTCAGCCCGTCGACCCTGATCTCGTCGTTCTCCGGGTCGACGCGCATGCCCTGCTCCAGGACGATCTCGCCGTTGACCTCGACGCGCGCCTGCTCGATCAGCTCCTCGCAGGAACGCCGCGAGCCGTAGCCGGCGCGTGCGAGCACCTTCTGCAGGCGCTCACCCTCCTGCTCGGCGCCCGGGAACGTCTTGGGCGGCTTGATGTCCGCCTTGCCCGCGTACCGGTCGCGGTTGCGCTCCTCGGTCCGTGCCTCCAGCTCGCGGGAACGGGCCGGAGCCGTACGTCCGCCGCGCTGCTGCCCCTGCTTGGGGCCGCCCTTGGCGCCGCCGCGGGCCGCGTTGCCGCGCCCCGACTTCGGGCCCTCGTGGGTGGCGCCGGGGCCCACGTCGTAACGACGCTCCTCGGGACGGGGCTTGCCGGCGCGCTTCGGCCTGTCGTCGCGCCCTCCACCGGCCGCCGGCCGGCCGCCCTGCTTGTCGTCGCGGTCGTTCCCGGCACCGCGGTAGTTACCGCGGCCACCGCTGCTCCCGCCGCGGCCGCCGCTGTTGCCACCACGGCTCCCGCCGTTGTTTCCGCTGCTGTTCCTGCCGCTACTGCTTCGCATCAAAGTTCCGTCTAGTCGTCTGCGTCGTCTTCACCCGGCGCGTCAGGAGCGTCCGGGTCGAACGACGGAACACCTTCCTGTGTCTCGGCCTCGATCGCATCCGCCTCGGGAAGGAAGGGCGCGAGCTCCGGGAGTTCGTCCAGACCGCGCAGGCCCATCCGCTCCAGAAAGTAGTTCGTCGTCCTGTACAGGATCGCACCTGTTTCGGGTTCCGCGCCCGCCTCCTCGACCAGACCGCGCTGCAGGAGGGTGCGCATCACGCCGTCGCAGTTCACTCCGCGGACCGCCGAGACCCTGCTGCGGCTGACCGGCTGGCGGTACGCGACGACCGCGAGGGTCTCCAGGGCCGCCTGGGTGAGCCGGGCCTGCTGGCCGTCGAGAACGAAGCGTTCCGCGGCCGCCGCGTACTCGGGGCGGGTGTAGAAGCGCCAGCCGCCGGCGATGAGCCGCAGCTCGAAGCCGCGCCCCTGGACCGTGTACTCGTCGGCCAGCTCCCGCAGCGCGTCCGCGACCTGGCGCCGCGGCCGCTCCACGATCTTCGCGAGGTGCTCCTCGGTCGCGGGCTCGTCCACGACCATGAGGACGGCCTCCAGGGCGGGCTTGAGGTCGAGGTCGGCGACGGTACGCGGGCCCGCCGGTGCCTCACTGATCTGCTCGCTCACGCCTTCTTCTCCTCCTTGGCGTCCTCGAAGGGCCGGTCGAACTCGTCCGTCACCCTCGGCTGGTCCCCGCCTTCCCCACCGGTCCAGCGGACGATCAGGTCCCCGAGGGCGTCCTCCTGGTCCAGCGTGACCGCCTTCTCCCGGTACAGCTCCAGCAGGGCGAGGAAGCGGGCCACCACGGTGAGGGTGTCGTCGGTGTCCTCGACGAGCGTCCGGAAGCTGGCCTCCCCCAGCTCCCGCAGCCGCGCCACGACGATCCCGGCCTGTTCCTGCACGCTCACCAGCGGCGCGTGGATGTGATCGACGTACACCTGCGGCTTGGCCCTCGGCTGCATGGCCTTCACGGCGAGCTTGGCGAACCCCTCCGCCCCGATGCTGATCACGACCTCGGGCAGCAGCTCGGCGTGGTGGGCCTCCAGGCCCACGGTCCGGGGGTAGCGGCGGGCCTCCTCGTCGAGGCGGGCGTTGAAGATGTCGGCGATCCGCTTGTACGCCCGGTACTGCAGCAGCCGCGCGAACAGCAGGTCCCGGGCCTCCAGCAGCGCCAGATCCGCCTCGTCCTCCACCTCGGCGGTGGGCAGCAGCCGCGCCGCCTTGAGGTCCAGCAGCGTGGCGGCGACGACCAGGAACTCCGTCGTCTGGTCGAGGTCCCAGTCCGGCCCCATCGCCCGGATGTGCGCCATGAACTCGTCGGTCACCTTGGAGAGGGCGACCTCGGTGACGTCGAGCTTGTGCTTGGAGATCAGCTGGAGGAGCAGATCGAAGGGCCCCTCGAAATTCGAGAGGCGAACCTTGAAGACACCGTCGCCGGCGGCAGGCGAGGAGTCGTCCTCGACGGGAGACCCGCTCGCCCCCGGGGACTCGCTCTCCGCCACCGGCGGGATGCGCGGCATGGGACCCGCGGGCGGCGGTCCAGGCTCCACCACTGGCGGTCCAGGTTCCACCACAGGCGGTCCAGGCTCCACCACAGGCGGCTCGGGCTCCGCCACAGGCGGTCCAGGTTCCACCACAGGCGCCTCGGGCGCGCCCCCCTCGGGCGGGGGAACCGCCCCGGGCCCCCGCCCCAGCGCACGCCTACGGCCGGCGGAGCCGGGAGCGGGGGTGGGGACGTCGTTCGAGGTCATGGCGGTCGCAGGCTATCGCCTAACGGCCGCGCAGCCGCCGTACGAGAATGCTCGCGTCGCCGCGGGATTCCAGGTCCGCGAGCACCACGGCGACCGCCTCGCGGACGATCCGCCCGCGGTCGACGGCGAGCCCGTGCTCGCCCCGGAGCACCAGACGGGCGTGCTCGAGGTCCATGAGCTCCTCGGCGGACACGTACACCGTGATCTTCTCGTCGTGCCGCTCCCGCCCGCTGGGGCGGCGGTTGGCGGCGCGCTGGCGCTTGCTGCTGCGCGACTCGGCCGCGGCAGAACCTTCCTGCGGTCCCTGACGTCGCCCGGAGCGCTCCGCCGCCGCGGCCCGGCTGCGGGATTCCCCCGCGTCGTACTCGGCGTCGGTGGCGACATGTTCGTCGCCCTCGCCGTCACCGCCCTGGACGGGCACCGACTGCGGTGCGTCGTCACCGGCGGCGACCGCGTCGCTCTCCCCCGCCGGACCCGGCACCCGGGCCTCGCCGTTGGCCCGGCGAGAGGGGCTGGACGCCTGCAGCGCCATTCCCCCGGTGGTACGGAACAGTTCGTCGGCCCCCGGCAGACTCACTCGGCGTGACACCGGGCGAGCACCTCCCTGGCGAGCTGGCGATAGGCGGCGGCACCAACGGAGTTGGAGGCGTACGTGGTGATCGGTTCACCGGCGACGGTGGTCTCCGGGAAGCGGACGGTCCGGCCGATCACCGTGTGGTAGACGTGATCGTCGAACGCCTCGACCACGCGCGCGAGCACCTCACGGCTGTGCACCGTGCGGGAGTCGTACATCGTGGCGAGGATGCCGTCGAGCTCCAGCTCGGGGTTGAGCCGCTCCTGGACCTTCTCGATGGTCTCGGTGAGCAGCGCGACACCACGCAGCGCGAAGAACTCGCACTCCAACGGCACTATCACCTTGTGGGCGGCCGTCAGGGCGTTGACGGTGAGCAGACCGAGCGAGGGCTGACAGTCGATCACGATGTAGTCGTAGTCGGCCATCAGGGGCTTGAGCGCACGCTGGAGCGTGGACTCGCGCGCGACCTCGGAGACGAGCTGCACCTCGGCGGCGGACAGGTCGATGTTGCTGGGCAGCAGGTCCATGTTCGGGACCGCCGTCTTCAGGAGCACCTCGTCGGCCGCCATGCCCCGCTCCATGAGCAGGTTGTAGACGGTGAGGTCGAGCTCCATCGGGTTGACGCCGAGGCCCACGGACAGCGCGCCCTGCGGGTCGAAGTCGACGAGCAGCACCCGGCGTCCGTACTCCGCGAGCGCGGCACCCAGGTTGATGGTCGACGTGGTCTTGCCCACGCCGCCCTTCTGGTTGCACATCGCGATGATCTTCGCGGGTCCGTGATCGGTCAGCGGGCCCGGAATCGGGAAGTACGGCAGCGGGCGCCCGGTGGGACCGACGCGCTCGCGGCGCTGGCGGGCAGCGTCGGGCGCGAGCGTGGCCGCGTACTCGGGATCGGGCTCGTACTCGGCGTCGGGGTCGTAGAAGTGCCCTTCGGGCAGTTCGTCGTAGTCGGCGAAGTGGGTGTGGTTCTCGCCACTTCCGTTGCCGGCCATGGCGTTCACGTGATGGCCATCCATGCTCTGGTGTGCTGTCCGAGTCGTCTGCGGACTTTGACGGGCGGCGAAGGTACGCACAGCGACGGAGCCGACAGCCTCGAGCCCGACCGGGCCCTGGCCCCGCGCAGGCATTCCTGGTTGACCACCCCCGGGAGTAAATGTCGACTCATTCACAAGTCGTCTTACCTCCTTGGTGACCAGGAAACTTCTAGATAGGTCAGCGTGGCACCATGCCGACGGTTGGCGACTCTATGGCGTGTCACCGGTCCGCAGCAACACAATCCGCCGGACCCGGCCCGATGTGTCGGCAACCGAACACCCCTCTGTCAAGGGCGTAAGGCCGTCGCACAGCAGGTTTCACCGGTGTGCGAATCGGTTAAAGAGTTACGTTCGCGGCAAGTTGATCGAGTGTCGCAAAGTGACCCGACACACATCCGGCCGGACCTTGTCCGGCAAGGTCCGGCTGGGTGCGCGGTGTTGACGACCTGTGTTGACGTATCGCCTTTTGTCGGCCGCGAGTCGACCGTGCGGCAGTCATGAGTCAGCCGGTAAGTCGACTCCTGGCGCCCTCGGCGGGCTCAGCCGAGCAAAGTCTCCAACTCGACGTGCTCCAAGCCGTGCGCCTCGGCGACCTCGCGGTAAACGACCTTGCCGTCATGGGTGTTGAGGCCCTTGGCGAGCGCGGCGTCGCGGCGCAGCGCCTCGACCCAGCCCCGGTCGGCGAGCTCCACGATGTACGGCAACGTGGCGTTGGTCAGCGCGTACGTCGAGGTGTTGGGCACGGCGCCGGGCATGTTGGCGACGCAGTAGAAGACCGAGTTGTGGACCGGGAAGGTCGGCTCGGCGTGCGTGGTGGGGCGCGAGTCCTCGAAGCAGCCGCCCTGGTCGATCGCGATGTCGACAAGAACACTTCCCGGCTTCATCCGCGACACGAGCTCGTTGGTGACGAGCTTCGGGGCCTTGGCGCCCGGGATGAGCACCGCGCCGATGACGAGGTCGGCGTCCAGAACGGCCTTCTCGAGCTCGAAGGTGTTGGACATGATCGCCCGGACCTTGGTGCCGAAGACCTTGTCCGCCTCGCGCAGCTTGTTGATGTCGCGGTCGAGCAGCGTGACGTGGAAGCCCATGCCGACGGCGATCTGCGTGGCGTTCCAGCCGGAGACGCCGCCGCCGATGACGACGGCCCTCGCGGGCTGCGTGCCGGGGACGCCGCCGGGGAGCACACCGCGGCCGCCGACCGAGCGCATCAGGTGGTAGGCGCCGACCTGCGGGGCCAGCCTGCCCGCGACCTCGGACATCGGGGCGAGCAGGGGCAGGGCGCGGCTGGGGAGCTCGACGGTCTCGTACGCGATCGCCGTGGTGCCGGACTCGATGAGCGCGTCGGTGCACTCCTTGGAGGCGGCCAGGTGCAGGTAGGTGAAGAGCGTCTGGTCCTTGCGGAGGCGGTGGTACTCCTCGGCGATGGGCTCCTTGACCTTCAGCAGCAGGTCGGCGGTGGCCCACACCTCGTCCGCGGTCGCGAGGATCCGGGCACCGGCGGAGACGTACTCCTCGTCCGGGATCGACGAGCCCGCACCGGCGCCCTGCTCGATGACGACCTGGTGGCCGTGGCGCACGAGCTCGTGCACACCGGCGGGGGTGATGGCCACCCGGAACTCGTTGTTCTTGACCTCGCGGGGGATGCCGACCTTCACGTGGATCACGGTCCTTGGCTCAGAGGGTTCTGGGGCTGCGGTTGCCAGGCCCATGCGAGCCGGGGCAATGCATGTCATATCCGGATGCACAGGGGCGCACCGGGAGACACCACGAAAGAACGCGGCAGAGCCAGTCTAATGAAGGGCTTCTCTCTGTCTAGCCTTTCAATGCATCAATCTTCTGCGGATGTACTACGGATTTCGTAGGCGTTGGCGCCTTGTTCCCTGGCTGTCGCGCTCTGTGGGAGCTCATCTCCCAGCATGCGCTCGGCCGCCCCGCGGTGCAGTCGGGCGGCGGCGGAGTCGCCGAGCCGGTCCAGCGTGTCGGCCATCCGCAGCTGCAGCGCGGCCTGCAGACGGACCTCCTCGGCGCGACGCGCCCACTCGACCGCCTCCTGGCAGGTGCGCAGCGACTCCTCGGGACGGCCCGCGTACTCCTGCACCCGCGCCATCTCGCTCAACGCCCTTGCCTGGGCGCCCACATCGCCGTTCTTGCGGTGCCCGGCGAGCGCGGCGCGCCAGTTCCGCAGCGCCTCGCCGTAGCGGCCCGCGTAGGTGTGCGCGGTGGCGATACGGCCGTACAGCCGGGCGGCGTCCACCCGCTCGTCGCGGGCGAGGCGCTGGGCGAGCGCCCTGCCGTACCAGTCGGCGGCCCGGTCCCAGTCCTCCAGCTCCTGGTGGGCGCCGCCTACGGATTCCATCGCGCGGCCGGTCGCGTACGGGTCGTTCGCCTCGCGTCCGGCGTCCAGGGCCGCCCGGTAGCGGGCCAGCGCGTCGGTCGTGCGGCCGGTCTGCGCATCCAGGTCGCCGAGGTTCAGCAGGGCCGCGGCCCGCTCCCGGGGCAGCTCGCGACGCTCGGCGACATCGAGGACGAGCCGGTGGATGCCGTACAGCTCGGGCGCCGCCGCCCGCGTGCCGAAGTGCGCGACCATCGCCCGCACCAGCGCCGCCATCAGGCGCCGGGCGAGGGTGTCCAGCTCCCCGTCGGCGACCGCGAGCCGGGCGGAGGCGAGCAGGGCGGGCTGCCGGATGCGCAGCCAGTCCTCGGCGGCCCGGGGGCTGGGGAAGCGCAGGGCGCGGGGCATCCCGGCGAGCTTCTCGCGGGCGGGCGAGCTGTCGGTCTCGGTGATGGCGCGACAGGACACCAGCAGCCGTACGGTCCGCTCCAGCATGCGGGCGCGGGCCAGCTGCAGCTCGGCCGGGCGGTCGTGGGTCTCGGTGAGGGCGCCCAGCAGCGGGATCAGGCAGCCCGGCACCTCGTACTGCGGCAGCGGCGAGTCGACGGCCCGGACGAGGCCGAGCGCCACGAAGTCGTCCAGGGTGGTGCGGGCCGCGTTGACCGAACAGCCGGCGAGCGCCGAGGCGGTGTGCGGGTCCACGAGGCCGGCGGGGGCCAGGGAGAGCAGTCGCAGTATCCGCGCGGCGGCACTGGGCAGCAGGGCGTAGGAGAGCCGGAAGGCCCGGGCCAGTACCGTGCCCTCCTCGCCCTCGGTGCGCAGATGCTTGGCGAGGTCGGCGACGGCTGCCTGGGGCCGGGCGGCCAGCCAGCGCCCGGCGAGCTCCAGGGCCGCGGGCTGGCCGGCGCACTCCTCGACCAGGTCCTCGGCAGCACGCGGGTCGACGGTGATGCGCACCGAGCCGGTGTGCCGGGTGAGCAGTTCCAGGGCGGACTTGGTGTCCAGCCCGCCCAGAGTGCAGGGCCGCACGTCCGCGATGCCGGTCAGCGGCCCCCCGGAGACGGCGACGACCAGGCACTCGGGCCGGTCCGGCAGCAGCGCGTCGACCTGCTCGGCGTCCGCGGCGTCGTCGAGCAGCAGGACGGCTCGGCGGGTGGCGAGGGCCTCGCGCAGCGTATGGGCGAGGTCGTCGGCCGAGGCTCCGGCGGGGGCGGGCAGCTCCAGCGCGGTCAGCAGGTCGCGGGCGGTGCGTTCGGTGGGCACCGGCGTGCCGTCGGGCTCGGTGAGCCGGGCGCGCAGCACTCCGTCGGAGTAACTCTCGGCGACCTGCCGTACGAGTTCCTCGGCGAGCGCGGTGCGGCCGGAACCGGGCTTGCCCGCGATGAGCAGCACCCGGGCGCGGGGCGCCTTGCGGCCGGAGAGGGTGTCGAGGCCCGCACGCTCGATGTCGGCCCTGAGTTCCCTCAACTCTCTTGTACGGCCGAGGAACTGACTCTCCGTGGGAGCGGACCGGGCAGCCGGGCGCTGCCCCTGTGACGACACTTTCGTGCCGTCGTTGGCCACCGCCTGATCCGTCACGGGCCACACTCCCGTCCCACTGCGCGCGCAAGCCCGCCGGGACTCCGGACGGGGCGTTTTCAGAGCCTAGTTCACGCTCTGCGACGATCCGTGTGGAGCGCGGCGGACACATCCCCCGATCGGATCAGCCGATCGTAGGACCGGAGGTGTCGTGGGCGCGGTGCGGAGGAGTCAGGCCTCGAAGGGGCGGGCCGGCCACGGCGCCTCGGCGGGGCGCAGCGCGTCGAGTCCCTCGCCGTTCCTGGCCGCGACCAGCGACAGGACGCCGACGACCAGACAGTTGTTGTGCAGGTCTCCGGCCAGGACACCACGGACGAGTTCGTCGACGGAGACCCGGGCGAGTTCCATGTCGGCCTCCTCGTCCTCGACCTCGAAGCGCTGCCCGTCGGCCTCGGACAGGTCACGGGCGAGGAAGATGCGGACGGCCTCGTCGCAGCCGCCGGGGGTCGTGTAGACGTCGGTCAGCACACGCCAGTCCTCGGCCTTGATGTGCGCCTCTTCGTACAGTTCGCGCTGGGCCGCGTGCAGCGGGTTCTCGCCGGGGATGTCGAGCAGGCCGGCGGGGATCTCCCAGAGCTTGTGGCGCACGGGGTGCCGGTACTGGCGCAGCACCACGACGCGCTCCTCGTCGTCGAGGGCGAGGACGGCCACGGAGCCGGGGTGGACCTGGTAGTCGCGGTGGACGACCGAGCCGTCGGGCATGACCACGTCGTCGGTGCGCACGGAGGTCTTGTTCCCGACGAAGGGGGTCGTGGTCGCCTTGACCTCCCACTCCTCGGCGATGTCGTTGATCGTCATGCCCTGTCCTCCCACACGTACCGCACACGTACACAAAAGCAGCTGACAAAAAAGAATCCGGCGAAAAAGCAAGCCGGAAAGGGAAAGCCGGGACGCGCACCTCGTGAAGGACGCGCACCCCGGCCACCGTACAACCCTTGTGTCACTTGCCCGTCTTGCGCTCCACAGCGGCCTTGACCAGGCCCGCGAAGAGCGGGTGCGGGCGGGTGGGACGCGAGCGCAGCTCGGGGTGCGCCTGGGTCGCCACCAGGTAAGGGTGCACCTCGCGCGGGTACTCGACGTACTCCACGAGCTTGCCGTCCGGGGAAGTGCCGGAGAACTGCAGACCGGCCTGCTTCTCCAGTTCGGCGCGGTAGGCGTTGTTCACCTCGTAGCGGTGACGGTGGCGCTCCTCGACGTACTCCTTGCCGTCGTACACCTCGCGCACGATGGAGCCCTCGGCGAGCTTGGCGGGGTACATGCCCAGGCGCATCGTGCCGCCCATGTCGCCCTCGCCCGCCACGATGTCGAGCTGCTCGGCCATGGTGGAGATGACCGGGTGGCCGGTGGCGGAGTCGAACTCGGTGGAGTTGGCGTCCGGGATGTCGGCCAGGTTGCGCGCGGCCTCGATCACGATGCACTGCAGACCCAGGCAGAGACCCAGCAGCGGGATCTTGTTCTCGCGGGCGTACTGGATGGCGCCGACCTTGCCGGAGACACCGCGGTCGCCGAAGCCGCCGGGGATGCAGATCGCGTCGACGTCACCGAGCTGCCCCGCGGCGCCCGCCGGGGTCTTGCAGTCGTCCGAGGTGACCCACTTGATCTTCACGCGGGCCTTGTTGGCGAAGCCGCCGGCGCGCAGCGCCTCGGTGACCGAGAGGTACGCGTCGGGCAGGTCGATGTACTTGCCGACCAGCGCCAGGTTGATCTCGTGCAGCGGGTTGTGGACGCGGTCGAGCAGGTCGTCCCAGGTCGTCCAGTCCACGTCGCGGAACGGCAGGTCCAGCTTGCGGACGACGTACGCGTCGAGGCCCTCGGTGTGCAGGACCTTCGGGATGTCGTAGATCGACTTGGCGTCGATGGCCGCGACCACGGCCGCCTCGTCGACGTCGCACATCAGCGAGATCTTGCGCTTGATGGCGGTCGGCACCTCGCGGTCGGCGCGCAGCACGATCGCGTCGGGCTGGATACCGATGTTCCGCAGCGCCGCAACCGAGTGCTGGGTGGGCTTCGTCTTCAGCTCCCCGGACGGACCGATGTACGGCAGGAGCGAGATGTGCACGACGAAGACGTTGTCGCGACCGACCTCGTGACGGACCTGGCGGACGGTCTCCAGGAACGGCAGCGACTCGATGTCGCCGACCGTGCCACCGACCTCGGTGATCACGACGTCGACGTCGTCCGTCGCCATACGGCGGATGCGGTGCTTGATCTCGTTGGTGATGTGCGGGATGACCTGCACGGTGTCGCCCAGGTACTCGCCGCGCCGCTCCTTGGCGATGACCGTCGAGTACACCTGTCCTGTAGTGACATTGGCGGAGCCGTCCAAGTCAACGTCGAGGAAGCGCTCGTAGTGTCCGATGTCCAGGTCGGTCTCGGCACCATCGTTGGTGACGAACACCTCTCCGTGCTGGAACGGGTTCATCGTGCCCGGGTCGACATTCAAATACGGGTCGAGCTTCTGCATCGTGACCCGCAGACCCCGCGCCTTGAGCAGCGCGCCCAGGCTGGAGGCGGTCAGGCCCTTGCCGAGGGAGGAGGCGACACCCCCGGTGACGAAGATGTGCTTGGTCGTCGTGGCTGTGCTGTTTCGGAAAGCAGCGGGCGGCATGGCCAAGAGGGGGCTCCCGTGGTCGCGGTATGGGGTGCGTGCCGGCGTCCCACCGGGAAGATTCCGGGGGCGCCGTCGCTGCGGTTCGGGGGTTTCTTGCCCACCGGTCCACGGGCTACCAGGGTATCAGCGACAGGAGGAGACCGCTTCCGGCCACGCTCTGCACACAGGTCGACACGGACCCCGCACGGCACTCACCCGATCGGCTCATCCGGGTTGCCGGGAGCGGCACGCGGATCATCCACGTGCGTCGTATCCTGCTCGGACACTCGCTGCCGAGCCCGGCCGGCACACGGCACCATCCCCGCCCGTATCCCGGAACCACGAGAGCTCGTCAGTTCGTTGCGCAACGACAATCACACCGCTCATCGCACCGACAATTGACGTTTCGCACCGACGCTTCAACACCGTTCCCTTGACCGCAGAGCGACCGCCCCTCGGGGGGCGACGTGGCCGTTCGACTGGAGATGCACGTGGCCGGGCGCATCGAGGACTACGCACTTATCGGAGACATGCAGACAGCAGCGCTGGTCTGCCGGGACGGCACAGTCGACTGGCTGTGCCTGCCCCGCTTCGACTCGCATGCCATTTTCGCGGGCCTCCTCGGCACCGACGAGCATGGATTCTGGCGCCTCGGCCCGGCGCACGCCGCCGACGCGGAGCCGCCGAGAGCCTCCCGCCGCACTTATCGCGGCGACTCGCTGATCCTCGAATCCGAGTGGGACACCCCGCGCGGCACGGTCCGCGTGACCGATTTCATGCCCCCGCGCGACGGCGCGCCGCAGCTGATCCGGATCGTGGAGGGCGTCACGGGCCGGGTGCCTATGCGCTCGGCGCTGCGGATGCGTTTCTCGTACGGGCGTGTGGTGCCCTGGGTGCACAAGCACGAGGGGCGCACCGTCGCCGTCGCCGGGCCCGACTCCGTGTGGTTCGACACGGCCTGCGAGACCTACGGCAAGGCGCTGACCACGTACGCCGACTTCACGGTGGCGCCGGGCGACCGGATCGCGTTCACCATCTCCTGGGAGCCCTCGCACAAGCAGCCGCCGCCGCTGCCCGAGCCCGAGCAGTCGCTCGAGGCCACCGAGGACTTCTGGCGCGAGTGGGTGGAGCAGTGCACGTATCACGGCCCCTACCGTGAGGCCGTGGTCCGCTCCCTGATCACGCTGAAGGCCCTGACGTACGCGCCGACCGGCGGCATCGTCGCCGCGCCGACCACCTCCCTCCCGGAGGAGATCGGCGGCGTCCGCAACTGGGACTACCGCTACACATGGCTGCGCGACGCCGCCATCACCCTCTCCTCGCTGCTGCGCACCGGCTACCGCGACGAGGCCCGCGCCTGGCGCGAGTGGCTGCTGCGCGCGGTCGCCGGCGACCCGGAGAACCTGCAGATCATGTACGGCATCGCGGGCGAACGGGAGTTGGGCGAGGCGGAGCTCGACTGGCTTCCCGGGTACGAGAATTCGGGCCCGGTGCGCGTCGGCAACGGCGCGGCGCACCAGCTCCAGCTGGACGTGTACGGCGAGGTCACCGAGGCGCTGCACCTGGCGCACATGACGGGCCTGGCCCGCAACGACTACGCCTCACTGCTCCAGTTGAAGCTGATCCGCTACCTGGAGGACCACTGGGACGAGCCGGACGAGGGCATCTGGGAGGTGCGCGGTCCGCGCCGCCACTTCGTGCACTCCAAGGTGATGGCCTGGGTCGCCGTCGACCGCACGATCAAGCTCATCGAGTCCGGCGACGCGGACGGCCCGATCGAGAAGTGGCGCGAGCTGCGCGACGACATCCACCGGGACGTGTGCGAGAAGGGCTACGACAAGGAGCGCAACACGTTCACGCAGTCGTACGGCTCCAGGGAGCTGGACGCGTCGCTGCTGCTCATCCCGCAGATGGGCTTCCTGCCGCCGGACGACAAGCGCGTGATCGGCACGATCGAGGCGATCCAGCGCGAGCTGTCCACGGAGGACGGCTTCATCCTGCGCTACCCCACCTCCGGTGAGGACGCGGGCGTGGACGGCCTGGAGGGCGACGAGGGTGCGTTCCTCGCCTGCTCGTTCTGGATGGCGGACGACCTCGCGATGATCGGCCGCGTGGACGAGGCCCGCAAGCTCTTCGAGAAGCTGCTGGCCCTGCGCAACGATCTGGGCCTGCTCGCCGAGGAGTGGGACTCGCGCCTGCAGCGCCAGGTCGGGAACTTCCCGCAGGCCTTCAGTCACGTCCCGTTGATCGACACGGCACTGCGGCTGACCGCCTCGGGCGCGTACGGCGGCTGAACAGGCCGAATCCGCCGCACCTGCTTAGGCTGAGAGGGTCCCCTCTGTGAGAAAGGGGGCGGCTGCCATGGCTTCCCTCTCCAAGGCGGGTGCGGCACTTGCCGCGCTCCGCGCGGATCTGGACGGAGAGGTCCTCGCTCCCGGAGATCCTGGTTACGACGACGCCAGGGTCGTCTTCAACGCGATGATCGACCGGCGCCCCGCGGTGATCGCACAGTGCGCGAACGAGGCGGACGTCATCCGCGGCGTGCGCTTCGCGCGGGAGCTGGACCTGCCGATCGCGGTGCGCGGCGGCGGCCACAGTGTGGCGGGCATGGCGCTCAACGACGGCGGTCTGGTGATCGACCTACGCCGGATGCACGACGTGACGGTGGACCCCAGGGCACGGTCGGCCCGTATCGCGGGTGGCGCCACCATGAGCGATCTCGACCGTGCCACCCAGCCGCACGCCCTCGCGACCACCGGCGGCCGCGCCTCCACGACCGGCGTCGGCGGCTTCGTCCTCGGCGGCGGCACCGGCTGGCTGGACCGGGCCTTCGGCCTGGCCGTCGACAATCTGCTCGGCGTCGAACTGGTCACCGCGGACGGCACGACGGTCCGGGCGAGCCAGGAGGAGAACCCCGAGCTGTTCTGGGCCCTGCACGGCGGCGGCGGGAACTTCGGCATCGCCACCGCGCTCGTCCTCGGCCTCCACGAGCTGCCCAAGTTCTCGATCTGCATGGTGATGTGCCTGCCGGAACACGGCCCGGAGGTGACCCGCACCTACCGCGAGATCATCGCGGCCGGCCCGCCCGAGGCCGGCGGCGGCGTCATCTACCTGACCGGCCCGCCCGAGCCGTTCATCCCTGAGCACCTGGTGGGGCAGCGGCTGTGCGGCGCCCTGCTGACGTACGCGGGCGCCGAAGAGGACCTGCGCAAGCTCGCCCAGCCACTGCTGGCGCTGCCGCACGAGGTCGAGATGCTCACCGCCGTGCCCTACGCGGACTTCCAGACCATGTTCGACGACCCGCCGAACATGCGGAACCACTGGTCCGCGGAGTACCTGACGGGAGCCCCCGACGAACTGCTGGACGTCTTCTGCGCCCTCGGCGAGCGCCTGCCCGTGCCCACCGGAACCCAGCACGTGCTGTTCCCGCAGGGCGGCGCGATCGCGTCGGGGCCCACCGAGTTCCCGGTGCCGTACCGGGACGCGCCCTGGGCCGTGCACCCCTTCGGCATCTGGGAGGACCCGGCCGACGACGAACGCTGCGTCCAGTGGGTCAAGGACGTGCGCGCCGAGGTCCAGCCGTGGAGCACCGGCGCGGTCTACCTCAACTTCATCGGCAACGAGGGCAGGGACCGGGTGGTGGCCGGCCTCGGCGCCGAGAACACCCGGCGTCTGGCCGCGGTGAAAGCGGAGTACGACCCGGACAACGTCTTCCGCTTCAACCACAACATCGCTCCGGCATAGAGAGTGCCTCCGGCCCCGTGATCGTTTCCGTGACCCGCTCGGAGATGTCACCGGGACGCGTCCCCGGGTAGCGTCCGCTGCATGGACAGCCGTACCGACCCCCGTCTCGACACCCAGGGCGCGCAGGCCGCCGGCGCGGGCGCCGGAATCACCGTGCAGCGGGCCCTGGAGCTGCCCGGCCTGCGCAGCGGGCTGCCGGAGATCCTCGCGGGAGCCGACCGGCTGCAGCGCACGGTGCGCTGGGTGCACGCGGGTGAGGTCCCCAACATCGCCTCCCTGCTCAAGGGCGGAGAACTGCTGCTGACCACGGGCTACGGCCTCGGCACCCGCCCCGCCGACCAGCGTGTCTTCGTGCGCACGCTCGCCGAACGCGGCATCGCGGCGCTCGTCGTCGAACTCGGCCCGCGCTTCACCCGGCTGCCCGCCGCCCTCGTGGAGACGGCCAGGGCGGCCGGCCTCCCGCTGGTCCAACTGCACCGCGAGGTGCCCTTCGTGACGGTCACGGAGGAGATCCACACAGAGATCGTCAACGGCCACTACGCGCTGCTCCAGCAGGCGGAGGAGGTCCACCGGCGTTGCACCGAGGCCCTCCTCGGCGGAGGCGGCGTACCCCAGGTGCTCGGCATCCTGGCGGACTTCAGCGGCAACCCGGTCTTCCTGGAGACTGCGGACGGACAGCTCCTGTACGCCGCCGGGGCCGGGCCGGCGGGCGCCGATCCGCTCCAGGTGTGGGAGGGTCTGCGCGGCCAGCACAAGGAGGAGCCGCCCGCGGGGACGGCGATCGTGGACGTGCCCGGCGGCGGCCCCGGCACCGGGTCGGTCCGCGCCCGGCTGGTCCTGCTGCCCGTCAGCGCCCCGCTCGCCCCCGTCCACCGCATCGCGGCGGAGCGGGCCGCGGGCATCCTGGCCGTCGTCCTGATGCAGGCCCGCCAGGAGGAGGAGCTCGCGGCACGCGGACGCGGCGACTTCCTGACCGACCTCGCCGAGGGCCGCATCGCGGCGGAGGACGCGCCCGCGCAGGCCCGCGTGCTCGGCTTCAAGCCCGGCAACAGCCCCCTCCTGCCGGTCGTGATGCGGCTCGCCGACGGGCTGGCCCCCGGCGGCGGCTGGGCGGTGCTGGCACGCGCGGTCGCGGAGGAGCTGGCGTCGGTGGGGGTGCCGGTCCTGTTGGGCGTACGTCCGGTCGAGGGCCGTGTCCCACTGCTGCTGGGCCTGCGCTCGGAGTCCGAACGCTCGGCGGTCGCGGACCGCGTCGCGGGGGCGCTGCGGGCGGGTGTGGAACGGGCGGGCATGCAACGGCCGGGCGCACAGCCCCCCGTGGTGGTCGTCGGGGTCGCGGGCGGCTGGGCGGCTGCCTCGGCCGGCCTGCGGCACGCGGCGGAGACGGCGACGGCGGCGCAGGGCCTCTCGGACCGCCCCTGGTACGACGCCCGCCGCCTCGACATCGACCTGCTGCTGTGGCGGCTGCGCGACCACCAGGACCTGGCGGCGTTCGTGGACCGCGCGATCGGCCCCCTGCGCGACCACGACCACCGCTCCAAGCCGCCGCTGCTGCCCACCCTGGAGACGTACTTGGCGCACGCGGGCCGCAAGGCGGAGACGGCCCGTGAACTGCACCTCAACCGCCAGACGCTCTACAACCGCCTGGCCCGCATCGGGGAGTTGCTGGGCACCGACCTCGACGACCCGCAGACGGTCCTGGCGTTGAGCCTGGCCCTGCGGGCGCGCCGGCACGTGCCGTAACGGCGTGAGGGCCCGGCCGCGTCAGCCCAGCGGTCTCGGCTGGGTCAACTCGTCGTACACGCTGAGCACTTGGGCGACGGTCTCGTCCTCGGTGGGCCAGGTGGCGGCCTGCCGGACGCCCCGCTCCTTCAGCCACTCCCGGCGCGCGGGATCGTCGAGAAGGCGTACGACAGCTTCGGCGAGCGCCCCCGCGTCGCCGTACGGCACGAGTTCGGCCGCGTCACCGACCAGTTCGGGGATGCCGCCGACCTGGGTCGCGACCAGCGGCACGCGCGCGTGGAGGGCCTCCTGGGCGAGGACCGACCGGGACTCCCAACTGCTGGGCAGCAGCGCGAGGTCGGCGGCGGCGAGCAGCTCAGTGATGTCGTCGCGCCGCCCGACCAGCCGGACCGGCAGCTCCTCGTCCTCGACACGCCGCTGCAGCACCGTACGCAGCGGCCCCTCTCCGGCGATCACGAGCAACGGCGCCGGGTCGAGGCCCCGCCACGCCCGCGCCGCGTCCAGCAGTGTCTCGTAGCCGCGGTGGCGGTCCAGGGAGCCGACCGCCATGAGCAACGGGCGGTCGGTGGCGCCGAGTTCGGCTCGCGCCTTGTGCCGCAGCCGGTCGGGGTCCTCGTACTCGTCGGTCCCTCGTGAGGAGGGAAAGGTGACGGCGGCGAGCCGGGCGTCCCGCGCTCCCCTGCTGCGGGCCCGGTCCACCAGGTCGGACGAGGTCCCGAGCACGACGGCGGCCGCCCTGGCGACGCGCCGCTCCAGCATCCGCAGCAGATGTGCGCGGGCGCCCTCGGCGTACGCGCGGGTGTGCCAGGTGACGACGAGCGGGGTGTGCCGCCGCCCGCTCAGCGCGAGCGCTGCCCGCAGCGCGGCGTGCAGACCGTGCGCGTGCACGAGGTCGGCCTCCGCGCAGGCCGCCCGCAGTACGGCCACCGAGGCCGGATCACTGCTGCGCGGCACATGTACGTGCTCGGCGCCGACGCCGGTGAAACCGTACGCACGGTCGGCCTCGGAGGGGGCGCACACGGTCACCCGCACGCCCCGGGCGACGAGCCCCGAGGCCAGCGACCGCACATGCGCGCTGCTGCCCGCGCTCCCGCCGCCGAGCACCTGCACGGTGCGCAGCGGCGACTGGCCCTGCGGTGAGTGGCTGCTCACGTGGCTCACGTGGCCGGGGCTCCTGGTTCGGCGTCGGACGGTCACGAAGAAAAGTACAGAAAGATCGCGCGATGGGGGTGTACCGCACGTGGTGCTCCGCGTACTGCGTCAAGGATGCCAGCACGCACGGGTGTTCCGGGACCACCGACGAACCCCACACACGCAAGAGCGGCGAACCCCACGAGCCCGGTCACTCACACGAGTGAGAAGTACGGTTGTTTCGAGCTGACTTGGGATGATTTGGCGCGGGTGCGGCGGATCCGGAGGACTAGGAGCATCGGGGGGCGCGGGGCGCTGGGGCTTCGGGATGGGGGCGGATGATGAGGTGGGAGCCGGCGGCGGGGAGGCTTGTTCGACGAGGGTTCGACGCGGGTCGGGTGAACATGGCGATCGTGTCCTCGGGTGGGGGTCTCCCCCGGGTGCCTCTCGCGATGGCGTCGTGCACGGCTTCGGTGCATTGTTCGGTGCATTGAGGGGGCGGCCGAAGACGGGCCAAGGCCCCCGGCAGCAGGCCGACAGCAGCCGTCAGCCGACGCCGACCCTCACACCCCCGCCCGTGCCACCTCGCTGACCTTCTCCCCGTACGCCGTCGCGGCCACCAGTGCCGCCGCGTGCGCGATCAGGGCCGCGCGCCCGTTGCCCGCGACGATGGCGGTGCCCAGGGCCGCGCCGAGCGCGTGGGCCCCGGTGTCGCCGATCATGGCGCGCTCGCCGAGGTCGTCGGGGAGTACGGCCGCGGCCGCGCCCATCGCCGCCGCTGACAACTCCCCCGCGGGCCCGCCCCGGAGCAGCCCGGGCGCCCCCAGTGCGAGCACGGCGGCGGCGGCCCGCCCCGGACGGACGTCCACGAGGTTGACGAAGTGCGCGGTCCCCGCGATCACCACTCCGGCGAGGACCTTGTCGAGCGGACGTTCCTTGAGCAGGGCGCCCGCGATCAGCCCGGCCGCCGATATCCCGACCAACTTGACCGTGCCGCTGGTCACTTCACCGTCCCTCAGCGCCCCCAGGTGCGCCCGGAACCCGCGCCGCGGATCACCGGCCCCGACGATGTCGTCGTAGCCGCCGCACGCACCGGCGGCGAGCACGGCCAGGGCAGCGCTCCTGTGCACGCGGCCGGCCCCCAGGGCAGCTCCGGCGACCGTCGCGGGGCCCGCGTACAACTCGACCGTGCGCCCGGCGTAGTTCTCGCGCTGCCAGCGCTCGGGGCCACCGGGGGACCACGTCCGCAGGGCTGCGACGGCGGTGCGCGTGGTGGCCGCGGTGAGACCGAGGGCGGTGGCTTTGCGGATGGCTGCGATCATGGGGCCACTTTACGAAGCGCGGGAGCGGCGCCGCGGCGCGGCGAAGAACCGCACCCGGCTCCGCGCTACGCGTCGGCCCGCGCCGTGGCCAGCAGCTCCTCCGCATGTGCCCGAGCCGTCTCGGAGTCCTCCTGGCCCGCGAGCATGCGGGACAGCTCACGGATGCGTTCCTCGCCCTCCAGGACCTTCACCCCGGACCGGGTGACCGACCCGTCGTTGGTCTTCTCCACCAGCAGCTGCCGGTCGGCGAACGCGGCCACCTGCGGCAGATGCGTCACGACCACGACCTGTGCGGTCCTGGCCAGCCGCGCGAGCCGCCGCCCGATCTCGACCGCCGCCTTGCCGCCGACACCGGCGTCGACCTCGTCGAACAGATACGTGGGCACCGGATCCGTCCCCGCGAACACGACCTCCACCGCGAGCATCACCCGCGAGAGCTCACCGCCGGAGGCGCCCTTGGCGATGGGCCGCGGCGGCGCCCCGGGGTGCGGGGCGAGCAGCAGCTCGACCTCGTCGACACCCGCAGGCCCGTACGCGACCGTACGACCGTCGAGTTCGACGCCCTCGGGGTCGTCGGTCTGCCGGATCTCGAACGACACGCGCGCGTGGGGCATGGCGAGCGAGGCCAGTTCGGCGGTCACGGCGGCGGCGAACCGCTCGGCGGCCTCGGTGCGCGCGTCCGTCAGCGCCTGTGCGAGCCCGCCCAGTTCGGCCCGCAGCGCGTCCCGCTCCCCGGTCAGCTCGCCGATCCGCTCGTCGTCGCCGTCGAGTTCGAGGAGCCGGGCGGCACTCTGCTCGGCCCACGCCAGCACGGCGTTGATGTCCGCGCCGTACTTCCGGGTGAGCTGCGTGAGCCCGGCCCGGCGCTCCTCCACCGCCGCGAGCCGCAGCGGATCGGCGTCGAGGTCGTCGGCGTACCCGGCCAGCTCCCCCGCCACGTCACCCAGCAGAATCCCGATCTCCCCGATCCGCGCGGACAGCGCGGCGAGCGCGGAGTCGTGGGACCGCACCGCCTCCAGGGCCCGGTGCGCGCCCGCCACGAGCGTGGTGGCGTCGATGCCCTCCGGGTCCTCGGGGTTGCCCGCGAGCGCGGCGTGCGCGGCCGTGGCGGCGGACGCGAGCGCCTCCGCGTGGCCGAGCCGCTCGGCCTCGGCGGCCAGCTCCACGTCCTCGCCCGCACGCGGCTCGACGGCCGCGATCTCGTCGAGCCCGAAGCGCAGCATGTCGGCTTCCTGGGCGCGTTCTCGCGCACGTGTGGTGATCTCGTCCAGCTCGGCCGAGATCGCGCGCAGCCGACGGTAGGCGCCCGCGTACTTCGCGAGCGGCGCGGCGACCGCGTCCCCCGCGTACCGGTCGAGCGCCTGCCGCTGCCGGGACAGCTTGAGCAGCCCCTGCTGGTCGGTCTGACCGTGCACGGCGACGAGTTCGTCGGCCAGCTCGGCGAGGACCCCCACAGGCACCGAGCGCCCGCCCAGGTGCGCCCGCGAGCGCCCCTCCGCGGAAACGGTACGGCTGATCAGCAACGCCCCGTCGTCGAGTTCGGCACCCGCCTCCTCGGCCCGTAGGACCGCCGTCCCGCCCGGAGGTACGGCGATGCGCCCCTCCACGACCGCGCTCTTCGCGCCGATCCGCACCAGGGCGGCGTCCGCGCGTCCACCGAGCAGCAGCCCGAGGCTGGTGACCACCATCGTCTTGCCCGCACCGGTCTCACCCGTCACGGCGGTGAAGCCCGGCGACAGCTCGACGACCGCGTCGTCGATGACTCCGAGCGACCGTATCCGCATCTCCTCCAACACGGACACGACCTTACGAGGTCAGGGCCCGGCTGTGCGACGGGCCCCGCCCCGCCGGTGCGAAGGCGCAGGTGACAAGGACCCGCAAACAGACCATGTCACCCGCGGGAGTGGGCCTGCGGCGCCGAAACCAAGAGCGACGGCTAGTGCGGTGCGCCCCGCCACCCCGCCACGGGCAGGGCGAACTTCGCCACCAGACGGTCCGTGAACGACGCGTGATGCAGCCGAGCGAGCCGCACCGGCACCGCCCCGCGCCGCACCTCGACCCGCGCCCCCGGCGGCAGCTCCACCGTCCGGCGCCCGTCGCACCACAGCACGCCCGGCGGAACGTGCGGCAGCACCTCCACCGCGAGCACCGAGTCCGGCGAGGTGACCAGCGGCTTGGCGAACAGGGCGTGCGCGCTGATCGGCACCATGAGCAGCGCCTCGACCTCGGGCCAGACCACCGGTCCGCCGGCGGAGAAGGCGTACGCCGTCGAGCCGGTCGGCGTCGACAGGACGATGCCGTCGCAGCCGAAGCCGGTCACCGGCCGCCCGTCGATCTCCAGGACGACTTCGAGCAGCTTCTCGGCGCCGGCCTTCTGCACGGCGGCCTCGTTGAGCGCCCAGTCGGTGTGCACGATGTCGCCGTTGCTGTGCACGACGACATCGACGGTCATGCGCTCCTCGACCTCGTACGCCTTGGTGACGACCCGGTCGACCACCTTGTCGAGGTCGTCACGCTCGGCCTCCGCGAGGAAGCCGACGCGGCCCAGGTTGACGCCGAGCATCGGCACACCGGACGCACGGGCGAACTCGGCGCCGCGCAGCAGCGTCCCGTCGCCCCCGAGCACGATCAGCAGTTCGCACCCGTCGAGGCACTGCGGGGTGGCCTCCTTCACCAGCTCCACGCTCGACGGCAGCGGCAGATCGGCCGCCTCCGCCTCCAGGACCCGCACGCCGATCCCGGAGCGCAACAGCCCCTGGACGACGAGCTCCGCGCTGCGGATGGCAGCGGGCCGCCCGGTGTGGGCGAGCAGGAAAACAGTTCGAGCTCGGGTCTGTGTCAACGCGGCCCCTCCGCCACTGCACGGTCAACATCGGCCGGGTCCAGGGCGGGTGCCCCGGCGCGCAGCCACAGAAAGTACTCGACATTGCCCGACGGACCGGGCAGCGGGCTGGCGGTGACGCCGTTCACGCCGAGTCCCAGTTCCCCCGCGCGCCGCGCGACCTCGCGCACCGCTTCGGCCCGCAGCTCGGGGCTGCGCACGACACCACCACTCCCCAGCCTTTCCTTCCCCACCTCGAACTGCGGCTTGACCATCATCACCAGGTCGGCGTCGGGCGCCGTGCACCGCGCGAGGGCGGGCAGCACCAGGCCGAGTGGGATGAAGGACAGATCCCCGACGACAAGATCCACGGGCTCCCCATCGATCGCCTCCAACGTCAACTCGCGTACGTTCGTACGGTCCTTGACGGTGACGCGTTCATCGCTCTGCAGAGACCATGCGAGTTGTCCGTAGCCGACGTCGACGGCGACCACGTGCGCGGCACCGGCGCGCAGCAGCACATCGGTGAAGCCGCCGGTGGACGCTCCGGCGTCCAGCGCCCTGCGCCCCTCGACCTTCAGCCCCTGCGGCACGAACGCCGCGAGGGCGCCGGCGAGCTTGTGCCCGCCGCGCGAGACGTAGTCGGGGTCGCTGTCGTCCTCGGTGACCACGATCGCGGCCGCGGTCTCCACCTGGGTGGCGGGCTTGGTCGCGAGGGTCTTGCCCACGCTTACCCGGCCCGCGGCGATCAGCTGGCTCGCGTGCTCGCGCGAGCGCGCCAGCTTCCGGCGGACCAACTCGGCGTCGAGGCGGCGGCGTGCCACTCCTGCCACGTTCGGTTCAGCTCCTGCGGTCGTACGGCGAAGGGGGCGCCGGAGGTCCCGGGCGTGCGTCCAGCGCGGTCAGCGCGTCACGCAGCCCCCGGTGTACATCCTCGTACACCTCGAGGTGTCCGTCGGTGGCGAGGTGGTCCGCGTCCGTCAACCGGTCGAGCAGGGCGTCGACCTCGGCGTTGCCGGTGGAGGTGCGGGGGACGTTCAGCGGGGCCGGGGCGGCGGGGTCGGGCTCGGCCGGAAGCCCGGACCCGCTCGAAAGGTCGGCATCGCCCAGGAGCCCGGGTCCACTCAGGAGCTCGGGTCGGGACGGGAGCTCGGGTCCGGACGGGAGCTCGGGTCCGGACGGGAGCTCGGGCCCGTCGATCCGCTGGGGCGCACCCGGCAGCTCCGGACCGGCCGCCACCGACTCCGGGCCCGTGAAGGAGTAGCTCATGCCCCGACGCTACCCCGAAGCGCTGGGGTACCGTCGATCACGATGGCGACGATTGAGGAGTGCCGCAGCGCACTCGAGAAGCTCTCGGACAACCTGGCGGGCGCCGAGGGGGACGTACGCAGCGCGGCGGCCCTGGACCGCTCGCTGAGCTGCCGTATCACCGACCTGGACATCACCTTCGTCGGCCGCCTCAAGGACGGCCGGATCGAGGTGGTCGACACCCTGCAGGGCCCTCCGCCCGAGAAGGCCCAGATCCGGCTCACCATGGCGGGCGACGACCTGGTCGCGATGGTCGACGGCGAGCTGAACTTCGCGAAGGCCTGGGGCGCGGGCCGGGTGAAGTTGGAAGCGGGCTTCCGCGACCTGTTCCGGCTCAGGACGCTTCTTTAGCCGCGGCCCCGACCGCCGCAGCCCCGACCGCTTGACCCGCCCCGACCGCTTGACCCGCCTCGGCCGCTTGATCTGCCTCGGCCGCTTGACCCGCCTCGGCCCTACGGGCCTTCCGCGCCGCCGGCACCACCAGCGGCGTCCCCGTCTCGGGGTCGTCGATGACCTGGCAGCGCAGCCCGAACACGTCCTCCACCAGCTCGGCGGTGACGATGTCGCCTGGCGCGCCCTCCGCGATCACCCTGCCGTCGCGCAACGCGATGAGATGGGTGGCGTACCGGGCCGCGTGGTTGAGGTCGTGCAACACGGCGACCAGCGTGCGGCCCTGCTCCTCGTGGAGTTCCGCGCACAGGTCGAGCACATCGATCTGGTGCTGGATGTCGAGGTAGGTGGTGGGCTCGTCGAGCAGCAGCAGCGGGGTCTGCTGGGCCAGGGCCATGGCGATCCACACGCGCTGGCGCTGGCCGCCGGAGAGCTCGTCGACATAACGGTCGGCCAGTTCGGCGACGCCGGTCGACGCCATCGACTCCTGCACGACCCGCTCGTCCTCGGTCGACCACTGGCGCAGCAGCCCCTGGTGCGGGTACCGCCCGCGGCCCACCAGGTCGCCGACCGTGATGCCGTCCGGCGCGATCGACGACTGCGGCAGCAGCCCCAGCGTCCTGGCCACCTTCTTCGCCGGCATCGACTGGATGACCTGCCCGTCGAGGAGCACCCGGCCCTGGCTCGGCTTCAGCATCCGCGACAGGGCACGCAACAGTGTCGACTTTCCGCAGGCGTTCGGGCCGACGATCACCGTGAAGGAGTTGTCGGGGATCTCCACCGACAGGTTCTCCGCGATGACGCGCTGGTCGTAGCCGAGGGTGACGTGGTCGGCGGACAGGCGGTTCACAGTGCTGGTGCTCCTGCTCCTCAGGGTGTTCCCCGGCGTGTTCTTGTTCGCGTTCTTGCTCGCGGAGGCGCTCATATCCGCCCCGCCTTCCGCTCGGTGACGAGCAGCCACAGCAGATAGAGGCCGCCCAGGACTCCGGTGACGACGCCGACGGGCAGCTGGTCGGCGCCGAACGCCCGCTGCGAGGCCCAGTCCGAGACGATCAGCAGGGTCGCGCCCATGCACATCGACGGCACCAGGTTCGGCCCCGGCGACCGGGTCAGGCGCCGGGCGAGCTGAGGCGCGGTCAGCGCCACGAAGCCGACCGGGCCCGCGGCGGCGGTGGCACCCGCGGTGAGCAGCACGGCGGACACCAGGAGCACCAGGCGTACGCGCTCGACGCGCACCCCGAGGGCGTACGACACGTCGTCGCCCATCTCCGTCATCCGCAGCCCCCGCGCGTTGCCCAGGACCAGCGGCACGAGCACGGCGCACAGCGCGAGCAGCGGCCAGACCTGCTCCCAGTCGCGGCCGTTGAGCGAACCGGTCATCCAGACGACCGCGCGCGTCGCGTCGACGAAGTCGGCCTTGGTCAGCAGATAGCCGTTGACCGCCGTGACGATCGCGGAGACTCCGATGCCGACCAGGACGAGCCGGTACCCGTGCACGCCCTGCTTCCAGGCGAGCAGGTAGATGGCGAACCCGGTGACGAGGCCCCCGACGAGCGCCCCGAGGGCGACCGCGTCGGCGTCCCCGGAGAACAGCACGATCACGACGAGCGCCCCGGCTGTCGCGCCCTGGCCGAGGCCGAGGACGTCGGGGCTGCCGAGCGGGTTGCGGGAGACGGACTGGAAGAGCGCGCCGGCGAGTCCGAGCGCAGCGCCCACCAGGAGCCCGACGAGGACCCGCGGCAGCCGCAGCTCGTTGACAATGAGCTCCTGGCCCGCGTTGCCGTTCCCGGCCAGCGTCCTGAGGACGTCCGCGGCCGGGATCGGGAAGTCACCGGTGCCGATCAGCACCACGCTCGCGGCGAGCGCGGCCAGCAGGAGCAGCACGACGACGACGAACGCCCGGACGTCGAACCGTACGGAGAGGCCGCCGCGCGTGCGGATGGCCCGAGCGGTGCGGGGGGAGGTCGGCTTGTGGGCGGTGGCCGGCTTGTGTGGGGTGACCGGCTCGTGCGCGTCGAGCGGCTTGTGTGGGGTGCTCACAGCTGCGCGGTCCTCCGCCGTCGGACGAGATAGATGAAGACCGGTCCGCCGATGATGGCGGTGACGATGCCGACCTGCAGTTCCGAGGGTCGTGCCACCACCCGTCCGATCACGTCGGCGCCGAGCAGCAGCACAGGCGACAGGACAGTCGCGTACGGCAGGATCCAGCGCAGGTCGGGCCCGGTGAAGGACCGCACTGCGTGCGGAACCATCAGCCCGACGAACACGATGGGCCCGCAGGCGGCGGTCGCGGCGCCGCACAGCACGGTGGCGGCGGCCATGGCGACGGCCCGGGTGCGGTTCAGGTTGGCGCCGAGCGCGCGGGCAGTGTCGTCGCCCATGGCCAGGGCGTTCAGCGGCCGGGCCAGCGCGAGCGCCACGACCGTGCCGACCAGCAGGAACGGCAGCACCTGCTTGATGGTCGTGCCGTTCGCCGACGCGAGCGAGCCGACCGTCCAGAAGCGCATCTTGCCGAGCGCGGCGTCATCCATGATCATCACGGCCTGGAGGTAGCCGTAGAGCCCGGCGCTGATCGCGGTGCCCGCGAGCGCGAGCCGCACCGGGGTCGCGCCCCTGCTGCCGCCGAGGAACCAGACCAGCGCCCCGACCGCGGCCGCGCCGAAGAAGGCGAACCACACATAGCCGCTCAGTGAGGTGACGCCGAAGAACGTGATGGCGGTGACGACCGCGGCGGACGCGCCCGCGTTGATGCCGAGCAGCCCGGGATCGGCGAGGGGGTTGCGGGTGAGCGCCTGGAGGACGGCGCCGGACAGCCCGAGTGCGGCGCCGACGAGCAGCCCGAGGACGGTCCGCGCGACCCGGTCACCGACCACGACGTCCCCGTACGTCCCCGTATCGTGGAACAGGCCGTGCCAGACCTGGTCCAGCGGCAGCTCCTTCGCGCCGATCGCGATGCTCGCCAGCGCGACCGCCACGAGGACGGCCAGGGACGCGATCAGCCCAACGGCACGTATCGCCCGGCGGGTTGGGGGCGCGGGGGCGGTCTCCGCGCTCGGTTCGGGGGGACTGTCGACCAACACGTAGTTAGGTTAGCCTACCCTCGCATCTTGACTCGATGCCGTACCCGTCTCCAGGCCCGCCGACGTCCCGGGGTCGATGCCGCACACGCTCGACGCTCGATGCCCGCGCCCCACCGACCCCCGCGCCCCACCTGGTCCCGGAGGTCGCGGCGTCCCTCACAGTCCGAGCCGCGCCAGCGCCTTCCCCCCGTCCAGTGCACACGAACCCTCGCCCGCCGCAGTCCAGGCCGCCGCGCACAGCGCCCGCAGCCCGTCGAGAGCCTCGCCCTCACCCTCCAGTGCCAACCGCTCACCCCCGGCCGTCGCCGTCCAGCCACCGCACCGGAATCCGTCCCCCGCCTCGACGACCTCCGGCTGCCCGGTGAGCAGACCGCGCAGATCGGCGTCGACATACGTCGGCCGGTGCTGCGGCGGGGCGGCGAGGAGCTGCGCCCCGTCCGTCACGCCGGTCAGCACGAGCAGCGAGTCCACCTCTCCGTTGAACGCGCCTTCGATGTCGGTGTCCAGCCGGTCGCCGACCACCAGCGGCCGCTCGGCGCCGGTGCGCAGCACCGTCTCGCGGTGCATCGGGGGCAGCGGCTTGCCCGCGACCTGCGGCTCGGCGCCCGTGGCGATACGGACGACCTCCACGGCCGCGCCGTTGCCAGGAGCGATGCCTCGCGCGCTCGGGATCGTCAGGTCGGTGTTGGACGCGAACCAGGGCACCCCGCGCGCGATGGCGTAACTCGCCTCCGCGAAGCGGCTCCAGGGCAGGTCGGGCCCGCCGTACCCCTGGACGACCGCCACCGGATCGTCGTCCGCCGACTCGACCGGCACGAGCCCGCGCTCGCGCAGCGCGACCCGCAGTCCGTCCCCGCCGATCACCAGCACGCGCGCGCCGCCGGGCACCTGCTCACTGATCAGCCGGGCCACGGCCTGCGCCGACGTGATGACGTCGGAGGCCCCGGTCGGTATCCCCAGCTCACTGAGGTGCTCGGCCACCGCGTCCGGCGTCCGCAGCGCGTTGTTCGTGACATACGCGAGATGCATCCCGCCCGCGCGGGCCGTGCCGAGGGACTCGACGGCGTACGCGATCGCGTTCCCTCCTGCGTACACCACCCCGTCCAGGTCGAGCAGAGCCGTGTCGTACGCCTCGCTCAGGGCCTGGCCACTGCCGTCGGGCCGCGTCCTGAAGGACTGGCTCATTACACATCGCTCCTCGGTCGAATCCCGTCCACCCGATCATCGCGCATGCCACTGACACACTTACGATGCCTCAATGAACTATGCAGGTCCCGCGGAGGAGACCCCGGCGCGCAGCGGCCTCGAACTGACCCCGTTCCGGGGGCTTCGCTACGACCCCGACCGGGTCGGCAGTCTGGCCGCCGTGACCTCACCGCCGTACGACGTGGTCGTACGGCCCGACGGCCTGCACCACCTCGAATCGGCAGACCCTCACAACATCGTCCGGCTGATCCTTCCCCAGGACACCACGCCCACCGCCCGCAACCAGCAGGCGGCCGACACCCTGAGCCGCTGGCTGTCTGAAGGCGTCCTGGCCGCCGACTCCGAGCCGGGCCTGTACGTCTACGAGCAGCGCGACAGCGACGGCCTCCTGCAACGCGGCATCATCGGCGCCCTGCGCCTGTCCGAGCCGTCGGACGGCGTGGTCCTCCCGCACGAGGACGTCATGCCCCACGTCATCGCGGACCGCGCGGCCCTGATGCGCGCCACCTCCGCCAACCTCGAACCCCTCCTGCTGACCTACCGCGGCAACGGCTTCGGCCCCCGTGCCGAGCCCGGTTCCGACTCGGGGGCGGAGTCCGGTTCCGGATGCGGAGTCGGCGCGGCGTCCGTCGTGGAGCGCACCGCGCAGCGGCTCCCGCTCCTCGCCACGACCACGGAGGACGGCTTCAGCCACCGTCTGTGGGCGGTGACCGATCCGTCCGACCTGGCCGAGATCCAGACAGATCTCCGCCACCACCAGGCCCTCATCGCGGACGGCCATCACCGCTGGGCGACGTATCTGCGTCTGCGTGCGGAACACCCCTCGCCCAGCCCCTGGGACTACGGCCTCGTCCTCCTGGTCGACACCGCGCGCTACCCCCTCCGCGTCCGCGCCATCCACCGCCTGCTGCACGCACTCCCGGTGGCGGACGCCCTGGCCGCCCTCGCGGGCTCCTTCCGCATACGCCGCCTCGACGTCCCCCTCCCCGAGGCCCTGGACGTCCTCGCCGAGGCGGCCTCCGAGGGCAACGCCTTCCTCCTCGCGGGCGACGGCGCCTTCCACCTCGTCGACCGCCCGTCCCCGGACCTCCTCTCCCGTACGATCCCGGGCGACCGCCCGGAGGCCTGGCGCACCCTCGACGCGACGGTCCTGCACGCCACACTCCTCGACCACGTCTGGGGCATCCCGGAGGACTCCCCGGCCCACATCGCGTACATCCACGACACGGCGGCCACCGTCGCCAAGGCGGAGCACGACGGCGGCACGGCCGTCCTGATGCACCCGGTCCGCGAGGAGGTCGTACGCGATCTCGCCCGCCAGGGCGTCACGATGCCCCGCAAGTCGACGTCGTTCGGCCCGAAGCCGGCATCGGGCCTGGTGCTGCGCGCACTCGCCCTCTGAGCACGCCGGAACAGCGCCGAAAACAAAGGTGGGCGGGACCCCTTCCGGGATCCCGCCCACCTTCATTCACCTACTGCTTCCACTGCGCCGGAGGGCGTCAGTCCCGGGAAGCACCATCCCCGGAGCCGTCCTCGTCACCTTCGACCGACGGGTGCTCGACAGCCTTCGGGGCTTCTTCCACCTCGTCGACCTCATCGTCTTCGTCGTCCTCGACGTCTTCGTCGTCCTCGACGTCTTCGACTTCGTCGTCTTCAACTTCGTCGATGTCGTCGTCTTCAACTTCGTCGATGTCGTCGCTCGCAGCTTCAGCGTCGGTGACGACATCGGCATCGACGTCGTCCTCGTCGAACGCGTCGACGAACTCGACGCCGTCCAGCTCCGCGAGCCGGTCCGAAGCGTCCGTGCTGCCGTCCTTGTCGGACTCGAGCGCCTTGGCGAACCACTCGCGCGCCTCGCCGTCACGTCCGACGGCGAGCAGCGCGTCGGCGTACGCGTACCGCAGTCGCGCCGTCCAGGGCTGTACGGAGTTCGAGGCGAGCTCCGGGCTCTGGAGGGTCACGATGGCCGCGTCGAGCTGCCCCAGGTCCCGCCGCGCACCGGCGGCCACGAGCCGCATCTCGACCTGGCCTGCCTTGTCGAGCTTCTGCACCTCGGGCGCACCGGCCATGTCCAGCGCCTTCTCGGGCCGGCCGAGGCCACGCTCGCAGTCGGCCATGACGGGCCACAGCTCCACGCTTCCGGTCATCCGGCGTGCGGCCCGGAACTCGGCGAGCGCCTCGCTGAACTTCTGGTTGGCGTACGCGGCGAAACCGGCCGCTTCCCGCACGGCGGCGACGCGCGAGGCCAGACGGAGGGCCACCCGGGAGTAGCCGTACGCCCCCTCGGGGTCCTCGTCGATGAGCCGGGCGACCATCACCAGGTTCCTGGAGACGTCCTCGGCAAGCCCCTTGGGCAGGCTCTGAAGCTCCTGCCGTACGTCCTTGTCGATCTCGTCGCCCGTGACGTCATCGGGGATCGGCAGACGCTTGATCGGCTCACGGTCCCGCTCCCGCTCATCGCGGAAACGGCCGCCACCACGCCGGTCATCGCCCCGACGGTCGTCACGGTCCCGGAACCCACCGGGGCGGCCACCCCTGTCGTCGCGGCGCGGACCCTGTCCACGGTCGTCACGCCCGCGGTATCCACCACGGTCACCCCGGTCGTCACGACGGAAGCCGCTCCGGTCGCCACCGCGGTCGTCGCGCCTGTCGCCACCGCGGTCATCACGGCGGAAGGCGGGACGGTCGTCGTCGCGGCGGAAGGCGGGTCGGTCACTGCCGCGGTCGTCACGGCGGGGGCCGCCGGTCGGGCGGTCGTCACGACGGAAGGGGGGACGGTCACCGCCGCCGTTGTCGTCGCGGCGGAAGCCGCCACGGTCGCCGCCGCGGTCACCGCGGTCGTCCCTGCGGAAGCCACCGCGGTCGTCGTCGCGGCGCTCACCGCGGTCGTCACGGCGGAAGGCCGGACGATCGCCGTCACGGCGGAAGCCACGGTCACCGCCCCGGTCACCCCGGTCGTCACGACGCGGACCGGCCGGACGGTCCTCACGCCGAGGACCACCCGTCGGACGATCGTCACGACGGAAGCCACCACGGTCACCGCCGCGGTCATCACGGCGAGGACCGCCGGTCGGACGGTCATCACGACGGAAGCCACCACGGTCGCCACCGCGGTCATCACGGCGAGGACCGCCAGTCGGACGGTCGTCACGACGGAAGCCGCCACGGTCGCCACCGCGGTCGTCGCGCCTGTCGCCACCGCGGTCATCACGGCGGAAGGCGGGACGGTCGTCGTCGCGGCGGAAGGCGGGTCGGTCACT
>NZ_JBEXDZ010000082.1:0-39515 GCF_040606085.1 Streptomyces sp. NPDC005485
GCCGGACGAAGGCCCTCGTACTGGACGTACTTGGGTCTTCGGCCGGTGCGGCGAGGGTGCGTGCCGGGCGCCGTGGGTGCTGTGCGGGACTTTCACAACACCCCCTAGACCGCAGGACGGCCGGGGGCGGGTGGCCCCCGGCCGTTACTCGATGCCCAGGAAGCCCGGGTCGACGGAGTCGAGTTGGTGGGCGGAGTCGCGGTGCAGGGTGAGCAGGTCGGTCAGCGGGACCGGGCGGCGGCTGGTGCCCGGGAGGTCGCGGCGGGCCTCCGCCGACCACAGGTTGGGGAAGACCGAGAGGGCCTGGGTGCCGTGCAGGGCGCCGGACTCGGCGCGCCAGCCGGGCCACCGCAGCGTCTCGTAGAACTGCTCCGTGCCGCCGCCCAGGAGCCAGTGCAGCCAGTCCCCGTGGCCCACCTCCAGGTCCTCCCAGCGCAGCGAGTCAGGGGCGAAGTAGACCACCGCGCCGGGACGGCCGGGGCGGCCCGCGGCAGCCGGGTCGGGCCCGTTGAGCGCGAAGACCCCGCCGAGGACGTCATGGCCGACGACGAGCCCGCCCTCCGGCCGCCACCCCGGGTCGAACCGCTCGGGGAAGCCGTTCACCTCGGCGAGGCCCGGCAGCCCGGAGGGTGTCGCGTGGTCCGGGCTGCCGTAGATCCGCAGCCAGCCGCTGTCCAGCAGCAGGCCGCCGCTGTTGAGGACGAATGCGCCGAGCCAGGAGCGGGCGGTCACCTGCAGCTGCAGCAGGGTCGCGCGGCCCAGCGCGGGGTCCACGGGGAGCGCGTCGTGGGAGACGGGGCTCGTGGAGAGCGCATGGGCGAGGAGGGGCCACGCGGGCTCCTCGACGTCGGTCAGCTCGGTCAGGTCTCGCATGGGTTTCCCGTGGGTTGTCCGGCCCGGAACGGAGCGCTCAGAAGGCCGCCGTGCGCTCCCGGCGTACCGAGTAGGTCACGAACCCGGCGCCCAGGCCGAGGAACAGGGTGCCGCCGATGACGTACGGCGTCGTGTCGATGCTTCCCGTGTCGGCCAGCTGCGTGCCTACGCCGGCCTCCTGCGTCGTGTCCGACTCCGCGGAGAGCGGCGTCGGTGTGACGGTGGACGCCGAGGAGGGCTGCTGAGGTGGCTTCTCCTGGGTCGCGTTGGCGGACGGGACGAACCACAGGGCTCCCAGGAGGGTCCCCGCTGCGGTGGCGGTCAGCAACGATCGACGTGCGGCGGACACGAAATATCGATCCCCTTGTGGCGCTGGCGAATTGGCCGTGTGGGCCGATGCTAATGAAAGTCGCGGGTCGCGGGAAAGTCACGTGAGCTGCGGGCCGTACGCTCCGTCCCATGAGCACACCTGAGACATCACGTTTTGTCCGGCTTCGTGTGGAGCTGGTCGTGGAAGTCGACGACGTCGACGCCGTCACCAAGGCCGCGCTGCGGCGGATCGCCGACGACACCGGCATGCCGGCCGACGAGCGGGCGCACGCCGAGAACGCAGTGACGGAAGACACTGCCGAAGCACTCGCCTATCTCGTGGACCCGTTCGACCTGGTCAGCGAGGTGCCCGGGGTCGAGCTCACCCAGGCTTCGTGGAGCAGCGAGCCCATCGACTACGACCCCGATTCGCCTGATTGGGATCTCGACGAGGATGATGACGACGTGGACGACGAGGAAGTCCGAGTCGGCTGACGCACCTTGGGGGCAATCGTGACCCCGGGCGGCAACCGCCGACCGGGGTTTCGTCGTCTCAGGAGACGCAGAGACCACTTGTGCACCAGGCGTCGGGTTGACCCGACGTGGTGTGCCCCACACGTCCGCGGGATGTGGAACGGGGCGAACGGGTCGTAGCGTTGAAAGATCTCACGAGAGTTCAAGGAAGTTCTCAGCGGGGACTCGGGGTGCTCGAGGGACGCGAGGACTCTCGGGGTTTTGGGGATTCGGCAACCATGGAGAAGCGTGTGATGACGGACGGTAAGCGGCGCAAGGGTCTGATGGCCGCGTCCGCACTGCTCGGCGGGGTACTCGTGCTCACCGCCTGCGGCGGAGGCGACGACAAGGCCAGTGGCAGCGGCGACGGCGGCGGCGACTCCAGTTCGCAGGCCAAGGTCGACGAGGCCGCCGCGAAGAAGACCTCCGAGGCCCAGATCAAGATCACGCCGAAGGACGGCTCCGACAACGCCTCCATCAACAACGCCGCCAAGGTCACCGTGAGCAAGGGCTCGCTCACGGACGTCACCATGAAGACCGCCGCGGGCAGCGCCGTCGCCGGACAGATATCCGCCGACAAGAAGACCTGGGCGCCCACCGGACAGCTGGAGCGCTCGACCACCTACAAGGTCACCGCCGAGGCGAAGGACTCCGACGGCCGCGTCGCTCACGAGAACGCGTCGTTCACGACGGTCTCCCCGGCGAACAGCTTCATAGGCAACTTCACGCCCGAGGACGGCTCCACCGTCGGCGTGGGCATGCCCGTCTCGATCAACTTCGACAAGGCGATCACGAACAAGGCGGACGTGCAGAAGGGGATCACCGTCTCCTCCACGAGCGGCCAGGAGGTCGTGGGCCACTGGTTCAACGCCAACCGCCTGGACTTCCGACCTGAGGAGTACTGGAAGGAAGGCTCCACCGTCACGCTGAAGCTGAACCTCGACGGGGTCGAGGGCGCGAGCGGTGTGTACGGCGTGCAGCAGAAGACGGTCACCTTCAAGATCGGCCGCAACCAGGTCTCGATCGTCGACGCCAACACCAAGACCATGAAGGTCACCCAGGACGGCAAGGTCATCAAGACCATCCCGATCTCCTCCGGCTCGCCCGTCAACAAGACGTACGAGGGCCAGATGGTGATGTCGGAGAAGTTCAAGGAAACCCGGATGAACGGCGCGACCGTGGGCTTCACGGACGACGACGGCAAGGGCGAGTACGACATCAAGGACGTGCCGCACGCCATCCGCCTGTCGAGCTCCGGCACCTTCATGCACGGCAACTACTGGGGCGCGAAGTCCATCTTCGGCTCCGTCAACACCAGCCACGGCTGCGTCGGCCTGTCCGACACCAAGGGCGCCAACGACCCGAGCACGCCCGCCGCGTGGATGTACAACCACTCCATCATCGGTGACGTCGTGGTCGTCAAGAACACCGGCGACAAGACCATCGCCCCGGACAACGGCCTCAACGGCTGGAACCTGGACTGGGCCGCGTGGAAGGCCGGTTCGGCCGCGTAACACCCGCGGTCGCTCCCGCAGGACCCGCGTCTTTCCGCTGTACGACGGCCCGCACCCCGCCCGGGGTGCGGGCCGTCGGCCTTGGCGGACGCACAGCGTTCCTCGGCCGCGCACAGCTGAACTCCCGCTCCGCCACAGCCTTCTCATCGTTCTTTTATTTCGGCCTTATCCAGTCATCACGCGCCGTACCTAGCTTGCGGCCATGTTCTTCACCTACCTGAGGCGCGAACTGCGCCGCCGCAGAAAAGCGGCCCTCGTCGTCGCCTCCGGACTCGCGCTCGGCATCGCGCTGGTCATCGTGGTCAGCTCCGTGTCGTCCGGCATGGGGAAGGCCCAGGACAAGGTCCTCGAATCGCTCTACGGTCTCGGCACCGACATGACCGTCACCAAGGCCGCCGCCCCGCAGGCCTCCGGCAGTGGCGGCCCCCGCTTCAACTTCGACGCGCGCGACAGCGACTCCGACGAGGAGCAGAGCAGCGACCGCGTGATGGTCCAGGGCTTCCAGACCCTCTCCGCCAAGACGGTCACCAAGGTCGACGGCCAGAACGGCGTCTCGGACGCGGTCGGCGGACTGAGCCTTCGGGTCATCAAGATCAGCGGCCAGTTCAGGCAGGGCCAGTTCAAGCAGGACCGGAACAACGGCAGTCAGCAGGGCAGGCAGCCCGGCGCGCAGCCCTCGCCGCAGGGCCGGGTCGAGGGCGGCGGCGCCCAGTTCGACGTCAACAACTACTCCGTCTACGGCACCGACGTCACCAAGCCCGCGCTCGGCCCGCTGACCTCCTCGAAGATCACCAGCGGCCGTACGTTCAGGACGACCGAGACGAACGCCGAGCTCGTCGTCGCGGACAAGTCGTACGCCAAGGAGAAGAAGCTCAAGGTCGGCTCCACCGTCACCGTCAAGAGCGTCAAGTACAAGGTCATCGGCATCGCGACGCCCGACAGCGGCGACGCGGCGGCCAACCTGTACATCCCGCTCAAGCAGGCGCAGACGCTCAGCGACTCCAAGGACAAGGTCACCACGATCTACGTCAAGGCGTCCGACTCGCAGCAGATCAGCAGCGTCAAGAGCACCATCCAGAAGAACATCTCGGGTACGACCGTGACGACCTCCGCCGACCTCGCGGACACCGTCTCCGGCTCCCTCTCCACCGCCTCCGACCTCGCCACGAACGTCGGCAAGTGGCTGTCCATCGCTGTGCTCGTGGCCGCGTTCCTGGTCGCGGGCCTGCTCACGTCCTCGGCGGTCTCCCGGCGCGTACGGGAGTTCGGCACCCTCAAGGCGCTCGGCTGGAAGTCCGGCCGGGTCACCCGCCAGGTCGTCGGCGAGGCCGTCGTGAACGGACTGGTCGGCGGCGCCCTCGGCATCGCGCTCGGCCTCGCCGGCGCCTACGTCGTCACCGCGATCAGCCCCACCCTCCAGGCCGAGGTCGGCTCCGGCGGCGGCAACGCGGGCGGCGGCCCGGGCGGAGGCGGCGGCTTCGGCGGTCCCGGCCGGCAGACGGCCGGCAAGGCCCTCGACGTCGCCCTGACCGCGCCCGTCAGCCTCTCCACCATCGCCGTCGCGGTCGGCCTCGCCGTCGCCGGCGGTCTGATCGCCGGCGCATTCGGCGGCTGGCGCGCCTCCCGGCTGCGCCCCGCGGACGCCCTGCGCCGCGTCGAATAACCCCCAAGCGCCTCATCCATCCCAGGAGTTGCACCATGTACGAACTCAGAGGCGTCACCAAGCGCTATACGCGAGGCAAGGACGTCGTCGACGCGCTCGCCGGTGTCGACCTGACCATCGGGGACGGCGACCGGCTCGTCATCCAGGGGCCCACCGGCGGCGGCAAGTCCACGCTGCTGCAGATGCTCGGCGGCCTGGACCGGCCCACCGCGGGCAGCGTCGAACTCGACGGCATCGACCTCGCGAAACTCTCCGAGGCCAAGCTCACCAAGGTGCGCAGCGAGAACATCGGCTTCGTCTTCCAGAGCTTCAACCTGATCCCCACGCTCACCGCGCAGGAGAACGTGGAGACCGCTCTCGTACCCCTCGGCGTGAAGGTCAAGGCGCGGCGGCAACGGGCCGCCGACGCGCTGGAGTCGGTCGGTCTCGGGGAGCGGCTCGGGCATCTGCCGAGCGAGCTGTCCGGCGGCCAGCAGCAGCGCGTCGCCATCGCCCGCGCGCTGGTGAAACAGCCCAAGGTGCTGCTCGCCGACGAGCCCACCGGAAACCTCGACGAGTCGATGCGCGACGAGATCATGGACGTACTCGAATCCATGTGGAAGGAGCACGGGCTCACCTTCATCATGGTCACCCACGACTCCGCGATCGCGAAGAAGGCGCCGCGCGTCGCGACGATCCGCAAGGGGAGGATCACCGTCAAGGAGAACGCGGGAGCGTGACGCGCCCTCCGCCCACGGGAGCCCGCGCCCCCGCTCGCGAGGGCGCGCGGCGGCGCGCGGGCGCGGAGTGGAGCGCCTGCCTCAACTCGTGGCTGTGTTTCCCCTATTGAGGGGCTGTGCACCCCCCGGCATACTGCGTAATCCGGGGGGTGCACAGTCATACATAGGTGTGAGATCGCCCCCGGGCGGACGAATGGGGATTCGTCCGGACCTTTTCTCCAGGGGGAGACTTGCGTACACAAGTGAAAAGAGCATGCGCGGCCTCGGTCGCCACGGCGGCCGTCGTGGCCCTGACGGCGGGAATGACCACCCCGGCGTCGGTGCGGGCAGAGCGCGCGAAGGGCACCTCCACGGCCAAGTCGGCCACAGCGGCGAAGCACGGCGGATCCACGGCCAGGCACCGCATCACCCTGATCACCGGTGACCGCGTCGCCGTCGACTCCAAGGGCCGCGTCGTCGGCCTGGAGCGGGCGAAGGGACGCGAGCACATACCCGTCCAGATCCGCAGGGACAACGGCCACACGCTCGTGACTCCGGCCGACGCGGCCCGCCTGGTCAACGCCGGCAAGCTCGACCAGCGCCTCTTCGACATCACCGAGCTCGACAAGGCCGCGACCCGCAGGTCCCAGCAGAAGGGCCTGAAGGTCATCGTCGGCTACCGGGGCGCCGCGACGGCCGCCAAGGCCGAAGTCCGCGACGCCGGCACCCTGCGCCGCACCCTCACGTCCCTGAACGCGGACGCCGTACAGACACCCCAGAAGGACACCGCGCAGCTGTGGGCCGCGGTCACCAACGGCGACGAGTGCGCCTCCGGCGTCGCGCACATCTGGCTCGACGGCGTCCGCAGGGCCAGCCTCGACAAGTCCGTGCCGCAGATCGGCGCCCCCAAGGCGTGGGCGGCCGGATACACCGGCAAGGGCGTCAAGATCGCCGTCCTCGACACCGGCGTCGACGCGACCCACCCGGACCTGAAGACCCAGGTCATCGCGGCGAAGAACTTCAGCACGGCAGCCGACGCCACCGACCGCTTCGGCCACGGCACGCACGTGGCCTCCATCGCGGCGGGCACCGGCGCCAAGTCGGGCGGCAAGTACAAGGGCGTCGCACCCGGCGCCAGGATCCTCAACGGCAAGGTCCTCGACGACACCGGCTCGGGTGACGACTCCGGCATCCTCGCCGGCATGGAGTGGGCGGCCGAGCAGGGCGCCGACGTCGTCAACCTGAGCCTCGGAGGCCCGGACACCCCGGAGATCGACCCGCTGGAGGCGGAGGTCGACAAGCTCTCCGCCGACAAGGGCATCCTCTTCGCGATCGCGGCGGGCAACGCCGGCCCGCAGTCGATCGGTTCGCCCGGCAGCGCGGACGCCGCGCTCACCGTCGGCGCCGTCGACGACCACGACAAGCTGGCCGAATTCTCCAGCACCGGCCCGCGCGCCGGGGACGCCGCCATCAAGCCGGACGTCACCGCGCCCGGCGTGGACATCACCGCCGCGGCGGCCAAGGGCAGCCTCATCGACGAGGAGGTCGGCGAGAAACCCCCGGGCTACCTGACCATTTCGGGTACGTCGATGGCGACCCCGCATGTCGCGGGCGCGGCGGCGATCCTGAAGCAGGAGCATCCCGACTGGACGTACGCCGAGCTGAAGGGCGCGCTGACCGGCTCGGCGAAGGGCGGCAAGTACACGCCGTTCCAGCAGGGTTCGGGCCGCATCCAGGTCGACAGGGCCATCAAGCAGACCGTGATCGCCGACCCGGTGTCGGTGAGCTTCGGTACGCAGCAGTGGCCGCACACCGACGACAAGCCGGTCACCAAGCAGCTCACCTACCGCAACCTCGGCAGGAAGGACGTCACGCTCAAGCTCGCGGTGACGGCCACCAACCCGAAGAAGCAGGCCGCTCCGGCAGGCTTCTTCAAGCTCGGCGCGACCACCGTCAAGGTCCCGGCGGGCGGCAAGACCTCCGTCAAGCTGACCGTCAACACCAAGCTGGGCGGCACGATCGACGGCGCGTACTCCGCTTACGTGACGGCGACGGGCGGCGGCCAGAGCGTGCGCACGGCCGCGGCCGTGCAGCGTGAGATCCAGTCGTACGACGTCACGGTCAGGCACATCGGCAAGGACGGGCAGCCGACCAACAGCTACAGCACCGTCCTGGTCGGCTACAGCGGCCTCGGCAAGGACCACGGCTACGCGGTACCCGTCACGGCCTCCGGTACGACGACCATGCGTGTGCCCAAGGGCACCTACCTGCTCGACGCCTGGATTGCGAAGGACTTCGAGACGTTCGAGGGCGGCCTCGACTGGCTTGTCCAGCCGAAGCTGAGTGTCACCAGGGACGTCTCCGTGACGCTCGACGCGCGTACCACCAAGGCGGCCGACATCACGGTGCCGGACGCCGCGGCGAAGCCGCTGTCCGCGTCGATCAACTACGCCTACGACGCGCTGGACGGCCAGGGCGTCGCCATGGACCTGGACTCCTTCGCGAACCTGCGGATGGCTCACCTCGGCCCCGAGGTCACCGGTCTGCGGCAGACCTGGTACGGCCAGTTCACCAAGGGCGACAAGACCGAGTACGACGTGACGACCACCGCCGCGGTCAAGAGGATCCAGGGCGGCAAGGTCCGCCACTTCACGGCCGGCGAACTCGCCACGGTGAACAACCACCTGGGCGCCGCGGCCCCCGGCAAGACCGGTGCGCTCAGCGTCTGGGGCGTGCTGCCCGACGACGTCGTCCTCGGCGTACCCGCGGAGCAGCCGCTGCCGGGCACCCGCACACTGCATCTGTCCACGGCCCACAAGGTGCGGTGGACGTTCGACCTCGACCAGAACGCGGGCAAGGACGCGGACGGCGTGCCGATCACCGAGGCTTCCTACTCGCTCGGCGAACCGCAGACCTTCAAGGCGGGCAGGAGTTACACGAAGATCTTCAACACGGCGGTCTTCGGCCCGCACCTCAGCTCGGAGTACGGCCTCTTCCGCGACGGCAACTTCGTCTACGGGTTCCTGCCGCTGTTCGCCGACGCGAGCAAGCACTTCGGGGAGTCGGTCCTGCGCTCGGCGCACACGACGCTGTACCGCAACGGCGCGAAGATCGGCAGCAGCACCGACCCGGTGCTGGGCGACACCGCGTTCCAGGTCCCCTCCGGCGACGCCCAGTACAGGCTGACCACCTCGGTCGTCCGGAGCGCCGAGGTCGCGGCCGCCTCCACCCGGATCGACGCGAGCTGGACCTTCCACTCGAAGAAGCCGTCCGGTGACATCGCGGTGACCCTCCCGGCCTCCACCGTCCGCTTCAACGCGGCCGTCGGCCTCGACGGCAGGGTCGCGGCCGGCAGGAACGTGACGATCCCGGTCACCGTCGAGGGCGCGGCCAAGGGCGGCAACCTCAAGTCGCTGGTGGTGTGGGTGTCGTACGACCACGGCAAGAACTGGAAGAAGACCGACGTCAGGAACGGACGGATCACCTACGCCAACCCGGCGGCGGGCAAGGCCATCTCCTTCCGCGCCGGGATCGCCGACAAGAAGGGCAACAAGTCGACGCTCTCGATCTACAACGCGTTCTACGGGAAGTGAGATCGGGCGCGTTCCAGCTGACGGCGCGCCCGGCGGTGAGTGAGCGCCGTGCGTACCGCGGCGAGTGAGCCGTGAGCGAAAGGCCCACCGGAAGCAAGGCGTCCGGCGGGCCTTTCGTGTTGTGTGTGAGCCATGACTGTGCAGACCGTGGAGTACATCCGATACCGCATTCCCGAGCAGCAGTCGGCGGAGTTCCTGGCCGCCTATACCCGGGCCGCCGCCCAGCTGACGGCGGCCCCGCAGTGCGTCGACTACGAACTGGCGCGCTGCGAGGACGACTTCGAGCATTTCATCCTGCGGATCACCTGGACCTCGACCGAGGACCACGTCGAGGGCTTCCGGAAGTCGGAGCTCTTCCCCGACTTCCTCGCCGAGATCCGCCCCTACATCGCCGACATCGAGGAGATGCGCCACTACAAGCCGACCACCGTACGGGGCACGGGCGCGGCCGTGCCGACGCTGTACGACTGGGCGGGCGGCGCCGAATCCTTCTCCCGGCTGACCGAGGTGTTCTACGACAGGGTCGTCAAGGACGACCTCCTCGCGCCGCTCTTCGAGGGACTGGCCCCCGAGCACGCGGCGCACGTCGCCCTCTGGCTCGGCGAGGTCTTCGGCGGCCCGAAGGCCTACTCCGAACAGCAGGGCGGCCACGGCCACATGGTCGCCAAGCACTTCGGCAAGAACATCACCGAGGCCCAGCGCCGCCGCTGGGTCAACCTCCTCCAGGACGCGGCGGACGACGCCGGTCTGCCCACGGACGCCGAGTTCCGCTCGGCGTTCCTCGCCTACGTCGAGTGGGGCACCCGCCTCGCGGTCTACTTCTCGGGCCCGAACGCGACGGCACCAGCGGAGCAGCCCGTGCCGAGGTGGACGTGGGGGGCGATGCCGCCGTATCAGCCCTGAGGCCCTGGCGTTTTCACGGCTGGGGTGACGCCGCGCCCGCCCGGGTGGCGTCGGCTCCCCAGCTCGCCAGCAGCCGCAGGGCGTCGGCGGACGCCGAGCCCGGCTCCGCGTGATAGGTGACCAGTGACTGCTCGGTGTCGTCGGGCAGCTTGAACGTCTCGAAGGACAGGGTGAGTTCACCCACGAGCGGATGGTGGAGCCGCTTCACGCCGTGGCCCTTCTCCTTCACGTCGTGCGTGGCCCACAGCCGCCTGAACTCCTCGCTGTGCACGGAGAGTTCACCCACGAGAGAGGACAGGCGCGGGTCGTCAGGGTGGCAGCCCGCGTCCATCCGCAGATAGCTGACCATGTCGCTGGCCTTCTGATCCCACTCCACGAACAGCTCGCGGTACGCGGGATTCAGGAACACCATCCGCGCCCAGTTCCGCTCCTGCGGCGCCAGCTGCGACCAGTCGCCGAAGACGGCCGCGGCCATCCGGTTCCAGATGAGGATGTCCGAGCGCCGCCCGACGATGTACGCGGGAATCCCGTCCATGGTGTCGATGAGCTGCCGCAGCGCGCCCCGCGCCTGCTGGGGCCGGGCCGTCCGCTTCTTCTTGTGCTGCTTGGGCTTGGCGAGATGCGTGAGGTGCGCGTGCTCGGTGTCCGTCAGTCGCAGTGCGCGGGCGATCGCGTCGAGCACCTCCGCCGACACGTTCCGTCCGTTGCCCTGTTCGAGGCGGGTGTAGTACGCCACGGACACGCCCGCGAGCTGGGCCAGCTCCTCGCGGCGCAGCCCCGGCACCCGGCGGTGCCGCCCGAAGTCCGGCAGGCCCACGTCCTCGGGCTTCAGCCGGGCACGGCGGGTGCGCAGGAACTCGCTGAGCTCGGCGCGCCGGTCCAGCGGCTGCCCCGGTTCCCCGGCGGTCTCCTGAGGGGGGTGTACGTTCATGCGTCAAGTATTCCCCGTCGTACGCACGGGAGCCTGACCCCGCCAGTAGTAGGACCACCGTGCGTACGCAGAGCCGTGACCTGGGTGATTGCTGCGCGAAAGGGCAGGCTGGACCTTGCGCCCGGCCGGAAGGCAGCCGGGCGCACAACCCCTCCTGAGGAGACCCACGGCATGACCACCGTTGCTGCGTACGCCGCCCCCGCCGCCAAGGCCCCGCTGGAGCGCACCACCATCGAGCGTCGCCCGGTCGGCGAGTTCGACGTCCTGATCGACATCAAGTTCGCCGGCATCTGCCACTCCGACATCCACCAGGTCCGCGAGGGCTGGGGCGAGGCCATGTTCCCGATGGTGCCGGGCCACGAGATCGCGGGCATCGTCTCCGAGGTCGGCCCGGGCGTCACGAAGTTCCAGGTCGGCGACCGTGTGGGCGTCGGCTGCATGGTCGACTCCTGCCGCGAGTGCGACAACTGCAAGGCCGGTCTGGAGCAGTACTGCACCGGCGGCGGCATGACCGGCACGTACAACGCCCTCGACAAGAACGGCGAGCGCACGTACGGCGGCTACGCCGAGAAGATCGTCGTCGACGAGAACTACACCGTGCGCATCCCCGACGGCCTGGCCCTCGACGTGGCCGCCCCGCTGCTGTGCGCCGGCATCACCACGTACTCCCCGCTCAAGCACTGGAACGCCGGCCCCGGCAAGAAGGTCGCCGTCCTCGGCATGGGCGGCCTCGGCCACATGGGCGTCAAGATCGCGCACGCGCTCGGCGCCGAGGTCACTGTCCTCTCCCAGTCCCTGCGCAAGAAGGACGACGGCCTGAAGCTGGGCGCCGACCACTATTACGCGACCAGCGACCCGAAGACCTTCGAGGAGCTGCGCGGCACGTTCGACATCATCCTGTCGACGGTCTCGGCCCCGCTGGACTTCGGCGCGTTCCTCTCCCTGCTGAAGACCGACGGCGCGCTCGTGAACGTCGGCGCCCCCGAGGAGCCCGTCTCCATCAACCTCTTCTCGGTGATCGCCGGCCGCAAGACCCTCGCCGGTTCCGGCATCGGCGGCATCCAGGAGACCCAGGAGATGCTCGACTTCTGCGCCGAGCACGGCTTCGGCGCCGAGATCGAGCTGATCAGCGCCTCGGAGATCAACGACGCGTACGAGCGCGTACTGGCCAGCGACGTCCGCTACCGCTTCGTGATCGACACGTCGACGATCTGACCTGCTGGTCGGCAGTGGTGGGGGATCGGCCGGCCCGGCGTTTGAGTCCGGTCCGGCCGTCGCGATCGCCCGCCCGCCCGTTGGGGGCGGGTTTTTCAGCCCGTCCGGTGTTCGAGGGCGGTCCGGCCGTCCGGATCGCCCGCCCGCCCGTTGGGGGCGGGTTTTTCAGCCCGTCCGGTGTTCGAGGGCGGTCCGGCCGTCCCGATCCCCCACCCACCCGCTGGGGGCAGGCTTTTCAGCCCGTCCGGCGTTTGAGGACGAGGCCGTTCAGGCCGACAGCGGGGGTCTGGGGGCGCAGCCCCGAGGTACGGGACGGGTAGGGGCGGAGGGGGCGAACACCCTTGATGCCGCACCCACCCGGAGGCGTATGCCTAGGACTCCGGGCCGAATACCGGGGGAGGAGGGGAGTAGGACCGCGACGGACCCTGCGGCGGATGTGCGCGTCGACGGACCCGCCTAGCGTGGAAGGTGTCCGCGAAGCCGACACGCACGGCCGGCAGGGCGGACGGCCCATACGGGACGTACGAGGAGGTCCGCACGATGACCGTCGAGCTGAACCACACCATCGTCGCCGCGCACGACAAGAAGGTCTCGGCCCAGTTCCTGGCCGACATCCTGGGCCTTGAGGTGAGCCCGCCGTACGGCCCGTTCATCCCGGTCGCGATCCCCAACGCTGTGACCCTCGACTACATGGACACGGACGTCCCGATCACGCCGCAGCACTACGCCTTCCTCGTCTCCGAGGAGGACTTCGACGAGATCTTCACCCGCATCGAGGCGGCCGGCCTCACGCACTGGGCGGATCCCTACCACCACCGCCCGGACGAGATCAACCGCAACGACGGCGGCCGGGGGACGTACTTCGACGACCCGAACGGCCACAGGCTGGAGATCCTGACGCGGCCGTACGGGAGCGGCGGGAACTGACAGACGCCGCCCAGCTCCGGGAGGTTCTTCAGGCCCCGGCGTCAGGCGTGAAGCCGGGCCGGAGCCGGAAGACGCGGTCCAGGTCGCCGCTGAGGAGGTCACCGTGCCCGAGGGCGAAGTCCCCGTTGGGCAGGGTGCCTCGGAAGGAGCGCCCCACGACGGTGTCGGGGAGAAACCGGCGCAGGTCGTGCCGCATGGCCGGGTCGTGGTCGACGGCTTCGCCCCAGCCCTCCGGGGCCTCGTCCGTCCCGAAGAGCACCCAATGGTCCACTGTCACTGGGGAGTCGAGGTCGGGCGCCTGCCCGGTGTGGCAGTCGAGGGCCGGCAAGGTCAGCAGCTCCGGGTCGTGCGGCTCGTACCACATCATCAACGGCTTGGCCTGCGCCGCCTGCGCGTTGTCGAAGCAGCACACGGCGACGGCGTGCCCCGGATACCGCTCCGCGTAGAACCGCAGCAGCGCGGGATCGAGCCCGGGCCGCCTGTGCTCCGCAACTTCCGCCAGTGCGGCGGGAATCGCGTTCGGGTCGCGTGCGAGCAGCACCGTGTAGATGTCGTGCTCGAACACCTCGACCTCCGCCGGCGCCGCCCCCATCCAGGCGATCTCATCGGGCGCCGCCACGGACCGGGGCCGTACCGCGTCCACCATCCGCTCCAGTACGTCCGAACTCCGGCCCACGGACAGGAAGTTCTGCCGCGTCATCCGATACGTCGGCAGATGCAGCAGCATGGCGTTGGGTCCGTCGGCGAGGTTCACCGCGGTGTTCTGATAGCCCAGCACGTGGATCAGCCCGTGCAGCGGATGCCGCAACCGCCCCGCGTACAGGGTGGTGCCGGAGAACTCGGCCTGATCCATGGAGACGCACATGGGGCCAAGCTACCCCTGCGGCCGGCCGACCCCCGGATCCGTCGTTGCCGGCTCCGGGGCGCTCGACGCGCTCGACGCGCTCGCTCGGCGGAGCAGCAGGATGAGCGCGGCGGCGACGGCGAGACTGGCGGCGAAACCGCCGAACAGCCGCAGCCGCTCGGCGGGCGCCACGATGTCGATGTCGTAGACGTGGTAGATCAGATGGACGGCCTGGGCCGAGGTCCAGACCGTCAGGGCGAGGGCGAGCCGCCTCGTCGGCAGGATCACCGCGCCGACGAGGAGCAGTACGGCGAGCACCAGGTACGTGGTGGTCACCGCGTGCGCGTTCTGGAAGAACGGAACGTGGGAGCGTGCCATACCCGTCCCCATCGCACTTCCCGCGTGGAGCCAGCCGCGCGCCCCCTCGATCCACAGCACCGCGAGAGTGCCGGCACCGATCCGGCCGACCCACGCCTCCATACGTCGCGCATCGGCCGACGGCGCACCACGGAAGGGCCCTCTTACGCCGGTGAGGCGCCCTGTGTTCTCTGTGTTCTCTGGGTTCTCGGCGTTCTCCGGGTTCTCCGGGTTATCCGGGTTCTCCGGGTTCTCCAGGGGAGCCGCCCCGTCGGTACGGCGTACCTCGGCACGCCGTACCGCGCCCTCGGGCTCCACTACTCGACGAGGCAGCACATCGACGCCCCGACGCCGGTGACCACGAGCGCCACCAGCGCGAGGAGCACCAGCAGCGGCAAACGACGTGCCGACAACCACGCAGCGGTCCTGTTGACCTGAGCCTCAGCGATCTCCATGCGGTACCCCGTCCCCTCGAATCGGTTGCGAGCGGTACGCACGAACCGTAGGCAGGACGGCACGGCACCAACAATCGTTTCGATACCGTTCGAACTGTGAGTACGGGGCGCGCCCCCGACGAGAGCGCGCCCCGCACCGCCTACTCGGTGCCGTTCTCCGCGAACTTCCACACGGCATGGCTGCCCGGGCCGACGACGAGGTCCGAATTGCCGATCCGTTCCACGTGCCGGTCCTTCACGGGATGGTTGAGCGACAGGTCGATCTGACGCATACCGGCCTGGTCGCGCGGGACGGCGTCGAACCGGATGGTGGTGCCGCCACGCTCGGCGACGACGCCACCGCCCCCCACGGTCCGGACGGTGAACCCGCCGGCTCGCAGCAGTGGCACGGTGTCGGCGAGGTCGCCTTCGGTGACCGCCAGGCGGACAGAGGTGACGTCACGCATCAGATGCGTGCGGTAGTCGTCGGACAGGTAGCGCTCCCGGCCGACGTCACCGGGGAAGCTCGCCGGCTCGGTCTTGCCGCGCGGGTCGGCGAAGTACTCGGGCCGGTACTCCATCGCCCAGGCTCCGAAGGCGTCGTACTCCTCGGTGGTGAGGATGGCGTCGAACCAGGGCACGGGGACGCCGTCACCGAAGTCTCGCGTCTGGAGGAACGAGACGGGGTCGGCGACGCCCTCGTCCTTCAGCCGCTCGGTGACCGTCGCGAGGTCTCCTGCCCGCTCGGTCGAGAGGCCCAGCCCGGCGGAGCCGAGGGTGCCGTCCTGGCCGGGGATGTCACCGACCCCGAACAGTTCGAGATAGGTCTCGCGGCCCATCAGATAGCGACCGGTCCAGGTCCGCCCGCCCGTACCGGTCGTGGTGCGGACCTGGAAGTTGGCGAAGTCCCGCAGATAGTCGGAGTGCTCGATCGCGTCGGCGGTCTCCCGGTCGAGGACTCCGTAGGAGTGGTTGTAGAACAGCAGTTGCCGATCGAGCGACGGCCGGCCCCCCTCGGCCTGCGCCGTCGCCACCCCACCCCCGACGGCACCGGCGAGGGTCATGACCAGCACGATGATCATCCGTAATGTCCGGCGAATCAGCATGCGAGGGATCGTAGGGCGAGTGGAACGCCGGTGCTGTTCTATTCGAACGAGGCCGAAGTGACCGACAGTCGCCGCTCCTGCCACTGCCTCGCCGGCAGCGCGGGGACGACGCGCCGGAGCTCACCCGTCGGCCTTCGCCACCCCTATCGGGCAGGACACCCCGGTACCGCCGATTCCGCAGTAGCCGGCCGGGTTCTTGTCCAGGTACTGCTGGTGATAGGCCTCGGCCGGGTAGAACACGCGGCCCTCGGCCGGGAGGAGTTCCGTGGTGATCCTGCCGTGGCCCGAGCCGGTCAGGACCCGCTGGTAGGCCTCACGGGAGGCGGCGGCAGTGGCGGCCTGGGCGGGGGTGTGGGTGTGGATGGCGGAGCGGTACTGGGTGCCCACGTCGTTGCCCTGGCGGAAGCCCTGGGTCGGGTTGTGCGACTCCCAGAAGACCTTCAGGAGCTCCTCGTAGGAGATCTCGGAGGGGTCGTAGACCACGCGGACCGCTTCCGTGTGGCCGGTCAGACCCGAGCAGGCCTCTTCGTAGGTGGGGTTCTCGGTGAAACCGCCCTGGTAGCCGACGAGCGTCGTGTGGATGCCCTTCGGGAGCTGCCAGAACTTGCGCTCGGCGCCCCAGAAACAGCCCATGCCGAAGTCGGCGATCTCCAGTCCCTCGGGGTACGGGCCGAGGAGCGGGGTGCCGAGGACGGTGTGCCGGTCGGGGACCGTGAAGATCGGCTCCGGCCGGCCGCGCAGAGCCTGCTCGGCGGTCGGGAGCTGCGGGATACGGCTGTGCAGGAACATGCGGTCTCCACGAGGTCCGGTCCGGGGGGTGGGGGCAGGGGCGTCAACGTACGAACCCCGTCCGGCATTCCTGGACGGGGTTCGGGACGGGGCGCCGGCGAGGGGCCGACGCAGGCCTCAGTGCGGCAGGGTCGCGGGGTTGCCGCCGTTCGCCTCGTAGCCCGCGACCGCGAGGGCCCGGTATATCGCGTAGTCCGCCGCCGGGTCGGGGGTGAGCGTCCAGGGCAGGGCGCCGACGTGGCCGTCCACGTGCACCAGCTGGTTCATCGCCTCCGACCAGCGCTCGCCGCGGACCAGGAAGAAGACCAGGAGGTGGCGGACATGCGCCAGCATCGGGTCGTCGGCGCGGGCCGCGTGCACCGCGAAGAGCGCGCCGTGCACCGCCTTCGTGACGACCTCGCTCTGGTAGAAGCTGCGGACCAGGTTCACCTCGGGGAGGTGCTCGAAGACCGCGAAGAGAGGCATGGCGGCCAGCAGGGAGCCCTGCGGGGCGCGCGCGGCGGCCGCCTCCGCGAAGGAGTACGCCACCTCGCGCGAGCCGTGCCACTTCTCGCACCAGTAGTGCAGGGCCGCGAGGTGTGCGCCCATGTGGGCGGGGGCGCGGTCCAGGATCTTCAGCCAGAGCTTCTCGAACTCCGGCTGCGGATAGGCCAGTCCGCGGGCCACGGAGAGCTCGATGACGTACGGGATCGGGTCACCGGGGGACAGCAGCGCCGCCTCGTCGCACGCCGCCTTCGCCTCCTCCATGATGATCCGGAACTCGTCCGTCCCCGGCGTCGACGTCCGCCACGCCTGCTGCACCAGGAACTCCGCGTGCACCGCCGCGCCGCCCGCGTCCTTGGGAGCCTCGGCCCGCCACACCCGCAGCCACTGCCCGCCGGGCGTCTCGCTGACCCCGCCCGGGCGCTGCTGCAGCTCCAGCGACGCCGCGCCCGCGAAGGCCTGCACGCGCTGCCAGCGCCGGTCGCCCTCGACCTCCGTGCCGGCCAGGAGCTGGGACGCCGCCCGGTACTCCTGGGTCTGCTGCACCACGTTCAGTACGTCCAGCAGGTCGGCGTCCGGGCCGGGCATGCGGATGTCCAGCTCCTCCTGCCGCAGGAATCCGTAGTTCGCCGGGTCCGCGGCGTCCGGGTCGCCGGGCGAGACCAGCTGCAAACCGGCGCGCCTGCGCCTGAGGACGGGCAGCAGAACCATGCTGAACATGGCCAGAGCCATCAGGACCCAGAGAATCTCCATGCCACAAGCGAACCAGACGGGTCCGACAATTGGCGAACCCGGGCGCCGCCGACCGGCGCCGGAGCCGCCCGGACGGGGTCCGTCGCTCGGGTCGGTGCCCCTCCGTGCCCCCGTGCCCCCGTCTTCGTACCCCTGTCCGCCGCCCCCGCACCCCCGTGTGCCGTCATCAGCCCCGCGGGCGCACTACCCTCGGGCCCATGAGCGACAGGCACATCAGTCAGCACTTCGAGACTCTGGCGATCCACGCGGGCAACACCGCCGATCCCCTCACCGGCGCGGTCGTCCCGCCGATCTACCAGGTCTCGACCTACAAGCAGGACGGCGTCGGCGGGTTGCGCGGCGGCTACGAGTACAGCCGTAGCGCCAACCCCACCAGGACCGCCCTGGAAGAGAACCTCGCCGCCCTGGAGGGCGGTCGCCGAGGCCTCGCGTTCGCGTCCGGACTGGCTGCCGAGGACTGCCTGTTGCGTACGCTGCTCAGCCCCGGCGACCACGTGGTCATCCCGAACGACGCGTACGGCGGCACGTTCCGCCTCTTCGCGAAGGTCGTCTCCCGGTGGGGCGTCGAGTGGTCCGTCGCCGACACCAGCGACCCGGCGTCCGTACGGGCGGCCCTCACCCCGAAGACGAAGGTCATCTGGGTGGAGACGCCCTCCAACCCCCTTCTCGGCATCACCGACATCGCCGTGGTCGCGCAGATCGCGCGCGAGGCGGGCGCCCGGCTGGTCGTCGACAACACCTTCGCCACGCCCTACCTCCAGCAGCCGCTGGCGCTCGGCGCGGACGTCGTCGTGCACTCGCTGACCAAGTACATGGGCGGCCACTCGGACGTCGTCGGTGGTGCGCTGATCACCGGTGACCAGGAGCTGGGCGAGGAGCTGGCGTACCACCAGAACGCGATGGGCGCGGTCGCCGGGCCCTTCGACTCGTGGCTGGTGCTGCGCGGTGCCAAGACGCTCTCCGTGCGCATGGACCGGCACAGCGAGAACGCCGGCAAGGTCGCCGAGATGCTCACCCGGCACGCGCGCGTGACCAAGGTGCTGTACCCGGGTCTGCCGGAGCACCCCGGTCACGAGGTCGCGGCCAAGCAGATGCGGTCGTTCGGCGGCATGATCTCCTTCCGCGTCGCGGGCGGCGAGGAGGCTGCGGTCGAGGTCTGCAACCGCGCCAAGGTGTTCACGCTCGGCGAGTCCCTCGGCGGCGTCGAGTCGCTGATCGAGCACCCCGGGCGCATGACGCACGCGTCGGTGGCCGGCTCGGCGCTCGAGGTGCCCGGCGACCTCGTACGCCTCTCCGTGGGCATCGAGAACGTCGACGACCTGCTGGAGGACCTGCAGCAGGCGATCGGCTAGGACCTGCAACAGGCCCTGGATCCGAGAGGGCCCGACAGGGCCCGTCTCACCAGCCGGTGAGGGGTGGAGTCGTGTCCGACGGCGGCTCCACCCAGGGGCGGGCCATCGTCGCCCAGACAATGAAGGCGACCGTCGCGGCGAACAGTGTCAGCCACAGCAGCCGGCGGGCGATCGTCCTGCGCCGCTGCATACGGCCGCCACGGCGCACGACGTCCGCGTACAGGTCCACCGGCACCTGGGGCGACGCCTGCTCCAGCATCCGGCGGACGGCCGCCTCGCGTTCGGGCAGGTTCATGACGGGGCCACCTTCGCGATCGCCGGGGCCGGACCGCGCGGCGGGTGCAGCAGTGTCGCCATCGCGCGGGCGCAGATCGCCCGCACCCGTTCTGTGGGGAGCCCGAGCAGCGCAGCCGTCTGCTCCTCGGCGACCCCCTCGTACATCCTGAGGACCAGCACCAGCCGCTCCTGCGGCGTCAGCCGGGCCAGCACCGTGTCGGCGCTCGCCCGGGACCGCCCGAGGGCGCCGTACTGGTGCCATGCCCCGCGCGCGAAGCGGACCGCCAGGTGCTGGCGGGCGCGCGCGTAGGGGTCCTCGCCACGCAGCCGGTCCCAGGACGCGTACGTGCGGGCGAGGGACAGGGTCAGCAGGCGCCGCGCGCGCGGGTTGTCGTCCGGCGCCTCCGCCGTCAGCAGCGTGGCGGCATGCAGCAGCCGCCCGGCCGCGCCCGCGACGAACGCCTCGAACTCCCGGGCCCGGCGGGCGCCTTGGGACGCATGCCGTTCTCGCACCACGCCTCCGCCTGAGGACAACCCTGAGGGAAACAGGGACCCGGCCGTGTGCGACATGCCAGACGACGTACGACGACGACCTGCCCGACCGCGTACGACTGGGACCCGGTCTCATATGAGGCCAGATGTGGCCTTCCGGTCAAGAGTTCGGCGCACATGCACGCGCGCGGGTCGGACGCGCATGCACGCGCGCGTGTCCTGCGCCCACCCGTGCACGCGCGCCCGGCGCACCCGCGCGCGCGTGAAGGCGTGCCGGGAGAGCGGGCGCCCGGCACGCCGTACGGCTACGAGGCCGGCGAGGGTTCCGCGACCGGTAGGCCCTGTGCGGCCTGGCGGGCGGAGAGCGCGCCGTTGAAGCGCGTGAGGAGCGTGCAGAACGCCTCGCGCTCCTCCGGCGCCCAGTCGTGTGTCAACTCGGCCATCAACTGACGCCTGGAGGAGCGCACTTCGTCGAGGCGGGCCTGTCCGCGCGGCGACAGCTGAAGCACCACGGCGCGCCCGTCCTCCGGGTGGGAGGTGCGCTTGACGAGCCCCGTGTCGACCAGCGGGGCCACCTGCCGCGTGACCGTCGAGGAGTCGATTCCCATGCTCGCGGCGAGCGCCTTGACGCCCATCGGGCCTTCCTTGTCGAGGCGGTTGAGCAGCAGGTATGCGGCCCGGTCCATGGAGTTGCGTACCTGCCCGACTCCACCGAGCCGGGTCTGTTCGGCACGACGCGCGAACACCGCGACCTCGTGCTGCAGCGTGTCGAGGAGACCGGGATCACCGACGGTCGTCATGTCCATCGACATTTCAGGTGTTGTGGGCATGGCCGGGGGCTCAATTCATGCGTGGGGAGCTGGGTTGGGGGACAGGGTACGCGGCCGGGAGGCGGGTCGTACCGACGCTGCGCAAACCAGTCTCGGGCCTTGGTCACACCGGGTGTGGCCGGACGTGAACTGCGAGACTGGTGTCATGAGCTACCGCACGGCCGACTCCCTGCCCACCGTCACGCTCGACGATGTACGCGGCGCCCAGAAGATGCTCGCGGGCGTGGCGCGGGCGACGGCGATGGAGGGCAGCCGGCACCTGTCCCGGCTGGTGGGCGCGCCGGTGCACTTCAAGTGCGAGAACCTGCAGCGCACGGGCTCGTTCAAGCTGCGTGGCGCATATGTGCGCATCGCCGGGCTGCTTCCCGAGGAGCGCGCCGCGGGGGTCGTCGCCGCGAGCGCGGGAAACCACGCGCAGGGCGTCGCCCTCGCCTCCTCGCTGCTCGGTGTGCGCTCGACGGTCTTCATGCCCGTGGGAGCCCCGCTGCCGAAGGTCGCCGCCACGCGCGAGTACGGCGCCGAGGTGAGGCTGCACGGGCAGGTGGTGGACGAGACGCTGGCCGCCGCGCAGGAGTACGCGCAGGAGACAGGCGCGGTGTTCATCCACCCGTTCGACCACGCCGACATCATCGCCGGCCAGGGCACGGTCGGCCTGGAGATCCTGGAGCAGTGCCCCGAGGTGCGCACCATCGTCGTGGGGGTCGGCGGGGGAGGGCTGGCCGCGGGCATCGCGGTCGCGGTGAAGGCGCTGCGCCCGGACGTGCGGATCATCGGCGTGCAGGCGGCGGGCGCCGCGGCGTACCCGCCCTCGCTGGCGGCCGGGCGGCCGGTGTCGATCGAGAACCCGGCGACGATGGCCGACGGGATCAAGGTCGGGCGCCCCGGTGACGTGCCGTTCCAGCTCGTCACCGACCTGGTGGACGAGGTCCGTACGGTCTCCGAGGACGAGCTGTCCAGTGCGCTGCTGCTGTGCCTGGAGCGGGCCAAGCTGGTCGTCGAACCGGCGGGTGCGAGCCCGGTCGCGGCGCTGCTGCAGGACCCGGGAGCCTTCGAGGGGCCGGTGGTGGCGGTGTTGTCGGGCGGCAACGTGGACCCGCTGCTGATGCAGCGCCTGCTGCGCCACGGCATGGCGGCCGGGGGCCGCTATCTGGCGGTCCGGCTGCGGCTGACGGACCGGCCGGGCGCCCTGGCGACGCTTCTCGGGGTGTTGTCAGTGGTCGACGCTAACGTCCTCGATGTGAGCCACGTACGGACCGATCCGCGGCTCGGGCTCACGGAGGCGGAGGTGGAGCTGCACCTGGAGACGAAGGGGCCGGCGCACTGCGTCGAGGTCGGCCGCGCACTGCGGCAGGCGGGCTACACGGTCATCGGCTGACGACGACGGACGCCACGGATGCCTCGGACGGCTCCATAGGTGCAGGTCAGGGCCCTTGTCATACGGAGCCGGTAAATTCTGTGAGAGACGCGATACATCGCGTTATGGTGTGGCGAACGTCGCCCATTGGGCGGACGAACGGCACAAACCTAGGCTTTTCGAAGAATCCCCAACGACGTGGAGACTGATATGCCAGGCGCCATCTATGCCGAAGGCCTGGTGAAGACCTTCGGTGACGTAAGGGCTCTGGACGGCGTCGACCTCGATGTCCCGGAAGGCACCGTCCTGGGCCTCCTCGGGCCCAACGGCGCAGGGAAGACGACCGCCGTCCGCTGTCTGACGACCCTGCTGCGCCCCGACCGCGGCACGGCGGTCGTGGCAGGCATCGACGTGCTCAAGCATCCCAACGAAGTACGCCGCAAGATCGGCCTCTCGGGGCAGTTCGCCGCGGTCGACGAGTACCTGACCGGCCGCGAGAACCTTCAGATGGTCGGCCAGCTCTACCAGATGAAGGCCAAGGCGGCGAAGGTCCGGGCGGACGAGCTGCTCGACCAGTTCAACCTCGCGGACGCCGCAGACCGCACCGCGAAGACGTACTCGGGCGGAATGCGCCGCCGTCTCGACCTGGCGGCCGCGCTGGTCGTCTCGCCGCCCGTGATGTTCATGGACGAGCCGACGACCGGCCTCGACCCCCGCAACCGCCAGCAGCTGTGGGAGGTCATCAAACAGCTCGTCTCCGGTGGTACGACGCTGCTGCTGACCACCCAGTACCTCGAAGAGGCCGACCACCTCGCGCACGACATCTGCGTCGTCGACCACGGCCGCGTCATCGCCCGCGGCACCGCCGACCAGCTCAAGGCGCAGACCGGCGGCGAGCGCGTCGAGGTCGTCGTGCACGAGCGCGAGCACATCGTGACGGCGTCGGAGGTGCTGCGCGGCTTCGGCAAGGGCGAGACCACGGTCGAGGAGCACACCCGCAAACTCACCGTCCCCGTGACCGGCGGCGCGAAGCTGCTCGCCGAGGTCATCCGCGAGCTGGACGCCCGCGGCATCGAGATCGACGACATCGGCCTGCGCCGCCCCACACTCGACGACGTCTTCCTCTCCCTCACCGGCCACCTCGCCGAGGTGAAGGAAGAGGGCAACGGAGCGACGGAGGACGGCAACGCACGCAAGCACAAGAAGGAGGACGCCAAGTGAGTGCCGTCACCGACGCTGTGCGGACCGCGCCGCCCACGAACCCGATCGGCCAGTCCGTCCGGGACTCGCTGGTCGTCGCCAAACGCAATCTGATCCGTATGAGCCGGATCCCGGAGATGGTCCTTTTCGGACTGATCCAGCCCATCATGTTCGTGGTGCTCTTCACGTACGTCTTCGGCGGCTCGATGAAGATCGGCGACAGCACCGACCCGGACGTCTACAAGAACTTCCTGATGGCCGGCATCTTCGCGCAGACCGTCACCTTCGCCACCGCGGGCGCGGGGGCGGGCATCGCCGACGACATGCACAAGGGGCTCATAGACCGCTTCCGCTCGTTGCCGATGGCGCGCGGTGCGGTACTGACCGGTCGCACCGTCGCCGACCTCGTGCAGACCGCGTTCACCTTGCTGGTCCTCGCGATCGTCGCGCTGCTCGTGGGCTGGCGTCCCGGGTCCGTCGACTCGACCAACCTCGGAAAGATCCTGGGCGGCTTCGGCCTGCTGCTGCTTCTCGGATACGCCTTCACCTGGATCGGCGCGCTCATCGGTCTGTCCGTGCGCACACCGGAGGCGGCGACCTCGGGCGGGCTGATCTGGCTCTTCCCGGTGACATTCCTGTCCAACGCGTTCGTGGACTCCAGCAAGATGACGCCCTGGCTGCGGCACATCGCCGACTGGAACCCCTTCAGCGCCACCGTTCAGGCGTGCCGCAAGCTCTTCGGCGACCCGGGCCTGTCCCCGTCCAACGCCTGGCCGATGCAGCACCCGGTGTGGGCGTCGCTGATCTACTCGATCCTGATCGTCGTCATCTTCCGCACGCTCGCGGTACGCAAATACCGCTCGGCGTCGTCGTGACGTGGAACCGACCGTGACGCGGAACCGACCGTGACCTGGGCATGACGATGCCCCCGGTGCGTGACCGGGGGCATCGGCGCAGTGGGCGGTTGTGGGCTCAGCCCTGGTACGGCTCGGCCTTCAGGATCTTCACCGAGGCGAGCTTGCCGTTCGGCAGCTCGTACTGGCCGTCCTCGCCTACCCTCTTGCCGTTCACGCCGGAACCCAGGGGGGACTGCGGCGAGTAGGTCTCGATGTCGGCGCTCGCGTACTCGCGCGAGGCGAGCAGGAACTCCAGGGTGTCGTCCTCGTCGCCGTCGAAGGCGATGGTCACGACCATGCCGGGTGCCACCACGCCGTCGGCGGCCGGGGCCTCACCGACCTTGGCCTTCTCCAGGAGCTGGGTCAGCTGGCGGATGCGGAGCTCCTGCTTGCCCTGCTCCTCCTTGGCCGCGTGGTACCCGCCGTTCTCGCGCAGGTCGCCCTCCTCGCGTGCAGCCGCGATCTTCACAGTGATCTCGGCGCGCGCGGGACCAGACAGGTACTCCAGCTCATCCTTGAGCTTGGTGTACGCCTCCTGCGTGAGCCAGGTGACGTCGTCGCTGGTCTGGGTCACAGGTGCTCCTCGTAGGTACTGGGAATACAAAGCATCGCCCTACCCAGAAGAATGTTCCTTCACGGATGGGCGAAACCACGAGCCTAACAATTCAGCGGCGGCAGGGGGAGGACATAAGCCATCAGAAATACATCCACGCAGGTCAGCCGCCAACTGATGGGGGTGATGTCAGTCAGCGTGGCAGCCGAGCAGCTCCGCGGTGGTGCCCCGAGCGGTCGTACGGAGCGTGACGACCTTGTCGATGCGCGAGGAGCGCTGGTCGAAGCGGAAGTCCGCGCGGCCGACCTCGTTCCCGTCGGCGCTCTGCGAACGCAGGGTGCAGTAGCCGCTCGCGTCCTTGTCCTTGCGCACCTCGAGATGCACCTCCACCGCGGTGGCGGAGGAGTCGAAGGTGATCACCTCGGCGCTGATCTTGTTGCTGCCGACGTAGTAGTAGGCGAACCAGCCGACGAGCAGGAGCAGTGCCGCGCCCAGCACACTGCCGATGACCTTGAGCTTGCGGTCGGCACGCTCGTCCGCGGAGCGGCCGTACCGGCCCTCGGGCAGCCGTGTGCTCGCCGTACTCATGATCGTCCTCTCGGCAGGGGGCCGGGGCGAAGGTCCCGGCAGGGATGTCCGGGACGGGGCCCCGGAATTATTCACCCCCCGATTCCGTCACTATAGAAGCCGCCCGAAGCGCCGATTCACACCGGGCGTCTACTTGCCGACCAACGCCGACCGGCCGACTTACTGAGGATCGAGTCTTGACTGACCAGCTGCGACTGATGGCCGTGCACGCCCACCCCGACGACGAGTCGAGCAAGGGCGCGGCCACCATGGCGAAGTATGTGTCCGAGGGGGTGGACGTGCTGGTCGTGACCTGCACGGGCGGGGAGCGCGGCTCCATCCTCAATCCGAAGCTTCAGGGCGACAAGTACATCGAGGAGCACATCCACGAGGTACGCAAGAAGGAGATGGACGAGGCGCGCGAGATCCTCGGCGTCAGGCAGGAGTGGCTCGGTTTCGTGGACTCGGGTCTCCCCGAGGGCGACCCGCTGCCGCCGCTGCCCGACGGCTGCTTCGCGCTGGAGGACGTGGACAAGGCCGCCGGCCGCCTGGTCCGCTCAATCCGCTCCTACCGCCCTCAGGTGATCACCACCTATGACGAGAACGGCGGCTACCCGCACCCCGACCACATCATGACCCACAAGATCTCCATGGTGGCGTTCGAGGGCGCGGCGGACACCGAGAAGTACCCGGAGTCGGAGTTCGGCCCGGCCTACCAGCCGCAGAAGCTCTACTACAACCAGGGCTTCAACCGTCCGCGCACCGAGGCGCTGCACCAGGCCATGCTGGACCGGGGCCTGGAGTCGCCCTACGGGGACTGGCTGAAGCGCTGGAGCGAGTTCGAGCGGGTCGAGCGCACGCTGACGACGCACGTGCCCTGCGCCGACTTCTACGAGATCCGCGACAAGGCCCTGATCGCGCACGCCACGCAGATCGACCCCGACGGCGGCTGGTTCAAGGTTCCGATGGACCTCCAGAGGGAGGTCTGGCCGACCGAGGAGTACGAGCTCTCGAAGTCCCTCGTCGATACCTCCCTCCCCGAGGACGACCTCTTTGCGGGCATCCGCGACAATGCCTGATATGAGCGCAAGCGCAAGCCTGGCAATGACGCACCTCGTCCCCCTCGCCAAGGAGGTGGACGAGAACAAGGTGACCCCCGGCGTCCTCGGCTTCATCGTCTTCGCGGCGATGGCCCTGGCGGTCTGGGGCCTGATGAAGTCGATGAGCAAGCAGATGGGCAAGGTCGACTTCAAGGAGACCCCGGACGCGAAGGCCGGCTCCCCGTCCGGCGAGGCCTCCGCCAAGGGAACCGGCAAGAACGCCTCGCCCGCGAAGGGCTGAGCAGCATCCGAGCCGTGTGACGGCGTGACCCGATACCCCCGCCGAGCCGAGGGGCCGCGAGTCACGCCGCACGCACTCCTTCGCTCCGGCCGGGGCCGGGAGTCCGGGTGGCGCGGGTCCTAACGCGGCGACGCCGTCACCCCCACGCCCATGACCTCCCGCGCATGCCGGTTGGGCACCATCCCCAGCCGCCAGGCCTGCCACCCCGCGTCCAGATCCACCCCCCGCTCCAGCAGCAGCTGGTACGCCTCCGCGTAGTCGTCGAGCTTGCCGTCGCGGGCCGGGTGGCCTGCGCGGGAGAGCTCGTTCAGTTCCTCCTGGGCGACCGCCGTGCCGATCTCGATGCCGCCGGGGGAGGCGTACGGCAGGAGGGTGCAGCGCAGGAAGCGGGCCCAGTCCTCGCCGCGGCGGTCGCCGTACGACGTGAAGAGGTCCACCGCTTCGTCGCACAGAGCCAGGGCCTGCTGCGTACGGGCGTTGCCCGCGTCCACCACGGCCAGCTCCAGGCAGGTCCACGCCTCGCCATGGGCGACGCCGATGCGCTGGAAGTCGGCGCGGGCGTCCACCAGGAGCTGGCGGGCGAAACCGGAGTTGCGCAGCGAGCCCGTCTGGGCGGCCCGTTGGTCGCGGGTCACGCGGGCCGAGTGGTGGCGGGCGCAGGCCAGGCCGTAGACGTCGCGCATCCGGGAGAACATCGTGCGGGAACGTTCCAGTTCGCGGACCGCCTGGGCCAGGTTGCCGGTCTCCTCCAGGGCCTGGCCGAGGTAGTACACCGTCCAGGCCTCACCGCGCGCGTCCTCGTTGTCGCGGTGGCGGGAGGCCGCCTGGCGCAGGCCGTCCACCGCGGGGGACGGGTCGCCGTCGACGAGGCGGGCGCGGGCCAGCTGGGTCAGGGCCCAGGCCTCCCCGCGGGCGTCGCGCGTGCGGCCGTACAGATCGAGGGCCTCGCGCAGTTCCCGCTCGGCGCGCGGTACGTCGCCCATGCGCAGGCTCAGCTGGCCGAGCTGGAAGTGGGCCCACGCCTCGCCGTGCACCGACTCGCTCTCACGGTGCAGGACCAGGGCCTCGGTGAGCAGGTCGAGGGACTGGGCGACATGGGCGCGGTCGCGCTCCACCGCGGCCAGCGCGTGCATCGTCCAGGCGCGGTCGGCCGCCAGGTCGGGGGAGGCCTGGAGGTCAAGGGCCTCCTGGAGCTTGGCGGCGGCCTCGGTGAGGTTGCCCTGGTGGTGCAGGGTGATGCCCAGGGAGCACAACGCCCGTGCCGCGCCCGCGTCGTGGTGTGCCTCGAAGTAGAGGTCGACGACGGAGGAGAGCGTGGTGCGCGCCTTGTCCAGTTCGCCGAGCTGGCGGGCCGCGATGCCGGTGCGCCACTGGACGGAGCGGACCAGGAGGCCCTGGTCGACGGCCTGTGTCAGCTCGCTGATCTCGCCGAGGCGGTAGAGGTCGCCGCGCAGCAGGCAGTAGTCGCACAGGGCGCCGAGGAGGTTGAGGACGGCGGCCTGGTTGACGCCCTCCGCCTGACGCAGGGCAGCCGTGATGAAGCTCGACTCGTCGTCCAGCCAGCGCAGCGCGGCGTCCAGCGAGGTGAACCCGTGCGGGCCGAACTGATCGGCCCGCGTGGACGTCTTGCCGTCGACCAGGCGGATCACCGAGTCCGCCAGCTCCGCGTAGTTGACGATCAGGCGTTCCTGCGCGGCCGTGCGCTCGGACGGTTCCTCCTCGTCCAGCAGCCGCGCCTGGGCGAAGACCCGTACGACGTCGTGCAGGCGGTAGCGGCTGCCGCGGACGTGGTCGATGAGGCCCGCCCGGGACAGGGCGGTGAGGTGGCGGGTGGCCTCCTGCTCGTCCGTGGCCAGCAGGGACGCCGCGGCCGCCGCGCCGAGTGAGGCCCGGCCGGCCAGTGCCAGCCTGCGCAGCAGCCGGCGGGCCATGTCCGTCTGGTCCGTGTAGCGCAGCCAGAGCACGCGCTCGACCGGGTCGACCGGGCCGTACGCCTCCAGGTCGGAGACGAGTTGGCGCGGCGTGCGCGGGCCGAGGGAGGAGCCCGCGATGCGCAGCGCCAGCGGCAGGCCGCCGCACAACTCCCGCACCCGGTCGGTGGATTCGGCGTCGTAGGGGCCCGAGGCGTCCTGCGCGGTGGCGGTCAGCAGTTCCTCGGAGCCCGGCGCGTCCAGTGCCTCCACCGGGAGCTGGTGCACCCAGGCGGCAAGGTCGTCCGGCAGGGCGAGGGGTTCGCGGGCGGTGACGAGGACCAGGCTCTCCGAGCGCTCGGGGACCAGGGTGCGCACCTGCTCGGGATCGGACGCGTCCTCCAGGACGATGGTGACCGCCAGGCCCGTCAGATGCTGGTGGTACAGCTCGCTCAGCCGTCTGACCTGCTGCTCCTGCGAGGCCCGCTCCCGGAAGAGGAGCTGCTCACGGGGTGCGCCGAGGCGGTTGAGCAGATGGAGCAGCGCGTCGCGGGTGGTGCGCGGCGGCTCCCCCTTCTGCGGCTCGGTGCGCCCCGTCGGCTCACCCGCCGCACTGTCCCCGCGCAGGTCCACCACGCACGCGCCCCGGAACTGGTCCCTGAGGCCGTGGGCCGCGCGGACCGCGAGGGTGCTGCGGCCGGAACCCGGCGCGCCGTGCAGCACCACCACCGTCGGTTTCGTCTCGGTGCTCGCGCGGGCCGCGTGCACCCACTGGGCGATGCGCGCCATCTCGGGCCTGCGCCCCGCGAACGGGCCGTCCGGCTCCGGGAGTTGACCGAAGGACTGCTCCAGGACCGTGCGCCTGCGGGCCGCCGCGCTCTTGTCGGTGCGCCGCAGTTGGGGTGCGCCCTGCTTCGCGCCCGTGGAGGCGCTGAGCACGCGCTGCTGGTCGAGGAACGGGCGGATGCCGCGCACCTCCAGTGCCGTCAGCCACTGCAGGCGCAACTGCTCGGAGCCGCCCGGCTGCCCGAGCGCTCCGGCCCGGCGGCTGGCGGCTGGCAGATGCGACGCCGTCACCTTGGCGACGGTGGCCGCCGCGCCGGCGACCGCGACCGCCGCCCCCGTGCCGAGTGCCGTCCCCGTGTCCGTGCCCAGGGCGAGGTCCGCCGCGACGGCGGCGAGGGCGGCAACTGTCGCCACCAGCAGGGGAGTTCCGGCGCCGTCGCGTGCGTAGCGCTGGGCGAAGGTCAGCCGGCCCGCCTCCGCCTCGTCGAGTGCGCGGGTGTACGCCTCGTACTCCTCTGCGGACGTCTGTGCCATGGCGTCGAGCGCGCCGCGTGCCCGTGACAGGAGCACGCTTCCGTCGGTGCGCCCGCCCGAGCGTCGCACTTCCTCCTCGACGGCCCGGGCCAACAGCCGCTCGGCCTCCGCCCGATGGCTGTCCCGCATGTCACGTCCCCCTCCGGCAGTAACTCCTTTGCCTATGAGTGTCCTTCGTGGGAGGCGCGAGCGCGAGAGGGCCGACGATCACCGAGTGCCAGGAACACACAGGCACCGGCGAGTGCGGCCTCCGCCACGGCACAGGCGAGGGCCTGGGCGAGGGCGCTGCCCGGCTGCGCCGTCGTTATGTCGAACCAGGCGTCGAGCACCGCGACGGACGCCGTCGCGGAAGCCGTGAGCCGTGCGTGCGGGTGGCCGCGGAAGCCGAGCACCGCGGTGGCGGCGCAGCCCGCGGCCATGAGGACGTCCAGCCCCACCCACGCCACCTGCCAGTTCCGCACCTCTGCGTTGGCCGGGAGGGTGCGGGCGAGCAGCACCATCCAGGGCACGAGCGCCGCGGCGGCGGCGCCCAGGATCACCAGGGTCCAGCGTCGTGCCCCCGCGCCGCCCGGTCGGTCATGGATCGTTCGCATGCCCCCACACTAGAACCGCAGAGAAAGTTCTGCAAACAAAATTCTGCAGAATTTGTTCTGTGGTGTTGTGCGGGCAAGGGGATACCGTGACGGCATGAAGGACAGCAGCGACCTGACCAGCGTGGAGCGGACCGCTCTCTACAAGTCCCTCGGCAACCCGCTGCGCCGCCGCATCCTCGACTACCTCGGCCGGCACGACGAGGCGAACTCCACCGTGCTCGCGAAGGAACTGGGCGAGAGCTCCGGCACCACCAGCTACCACCTGCGCAAGCTCGCCGAGCAGCACCTCATCGCGGAGATCCCCGAGAAGTCCGGCGGCCGTGAACGCTGGTGGCGGGCGCTTCCCTTCAGCCACACCACGCCCGACCCGGCCACGATGGCCCCCGACGAGTACGCCGCGGTCGAGCGGCTCGCGCACCTGAAGATCGAGATGGACACCGAGCTCTACCAGCGCGCGCACCGGGAGTACACGGGCCCGGAGGGCTGGGCGCAGGTCTTCCGCTCCGGCAACTGGATGACCAGGGACGAACTCCTCGACTTCGTACGCGAGTACCGGGCGCTCCTCGACCGGTACGGCCACGCACGTGAAGCGGCCCCCGAGGGGGCGCGCCCGGTGAACCTGCGCTTCTACGCCGTCCCCGACGCCGTGGGAGAGTGGGAAGGTGAACCGACTGGCCCATGAGACGTCCCCGTACCTCCTCCAGCACGCCGACAACCCCGTCGACTGGTGGCCCTGGTCGGCCGAGGCCTTCGACGAGGCCCGCAAACGGGGTGTGCCCGTTCTGCTGAGCGTCGGCTACAGCAGCTGTCACTGGTGCCACGTCATGGCGCACGAGTCCTTCGAGGACGACGCGACGGCCGCGTATCTGAACGAGCATTTTGTGAACGTCAAGGTCGACCGCGAGGAGCGGCCCGACGTCGACGCCGTCTACATGGAGGCCGTCCAGGCGGCGACCGGCCAGGGCGGCTGGCCCATGACGGTCTTCCTCACCCCCGAGGCCGAGCCCTTCTACTTCGGTACGTACTTCCCGCCCGCGCCCCGCCACGGCATGCCCGCCTTCAGGCAGGTCCTCGAAGGCGTGAGCAGTGCCTGGAGCGACCGGCGCGACGAGGTCGCCGAGGTCGCCGGGAACATCGTGCGGGACCTGGCGACGCGTGAGATCTCGTACACCTCCGCGGAGATCCCTGGCGAGGAGGAGCTCGCGCAGGCGCTGCTCGGGCTCACCCGGGAGTACGACGCGACGCGCGGCGGCTTCGGCGGCGCGCCCAAGTTCCCGCCGTCCATGGTGATCGAGTTTCTGCTGCGGCACGCCGCCCGCACCGGCTCCGAGGGCGCCCTGCAGATGGCCGCCGACACGTGCGAGCGGATGGCGCGCGGCGGTATCTACGACCAGCTCGGCGGCGGCTTCGCCCGCTACTCGGTCGACCGCGAGTGGGTCGTGCCCCACTTCGAGAAGATGCTCTACGACAACGCGCTGCTGTGCCGGGTCTACGCGCACCTGTGGCGTGCGACCGGCTCCGAGCTCGCGCGCCGCGTCGCTCTGGAGACCGCCGACTTCATGGTCGGCGAACTGCGCACCAACGAGGGCGGGTTCGCCTCCGCACTGGACGCCGACAGCGACGACGGCACCGGCCGGCACGTCGAGGGCGCGTACTACGTGTGGACGCCCGAGCAGCTCACCGAGACCCTCGGCGAGGCGGACGCCGCACTCGCCGCCCAGCACTTCGGCGTGACCCAGGAGGGCACCTTCGAGGAGGGCGCCTCGGTGCTCCAACTCCCGCAGCACGAAGGGGTTCTGGACGCAGAGCGGCTTGCTTCCATCCGCGAACGGCTCCTGGCGAAGCGGGCCGAGCGCCCGGCCCCCGGCCGCGACGACAAGATCGTCGCCGCCTGGAACGGCCTCGCGATCGCCGCCCTCGCCGAGACCGGCGCCTACTTCGAGCGCCCCGACCTCGTCGACGCCGCGATCGGCGCCGCCGACCTCCTCGTACGGCTGCACCTGGACGACCGCGCACGCCTCGCCCGCACCAGCAAGGACGGCCAGGTCGGCGCGAACGCGGGGGTGTTGGAGGACTACGCGGACGTCGCCGAGGGGTTCCTCGCGCTGGCCTCCGTCACCGGTGAAGGGGTGTGGCTGGAGTTCGCCGGGTTCCTGCTCGACCACGTGCTCGTGCAGTTCACCGATCCTGAGTCCGGCGCTCTGTTCGACACCGCCGCGGACGCCGAGAAGCTCATCCGACGCCCCCAGGACCCCACCGACAACGCCACGCCCTCGGGCTGGAGCGCGGCGGCCGGTGCGCTGCTGAGCTATGCCGCGCTGACCGGCGCCGAGCCCCATCGCACCGCGGCCGAGGGGGCGTTGGGCGTCGTGAAGGCGCTCGGCCCGCGCGCCCCGCGCTTCATCGGCTGGGGCCTCGCGGCGGCGGAGGCGCTGCTCGACGGGCCGCGTGAGGTCGCGATCGTCGGCCCGGCCGGCCATCCGGCCACAACCGCCCTGCACCGCACGGCACTTCTGGGCACCGCCCCGGGCGCTGTGGTCGCCGTGGGCGCTGCCGACAGCGATGAACTTCCGCTGCTCGCCGGGCGCCCGCTCGTCGGCGGTGAACCGGCCGCGTATGTCTGCCGCCACTTCACCTGTGACGCCCCGACAACCGATCCGGAGCAGTTGCGGGCGGCACTCGGGGCCGCGGCGGAGCGCTGAGGGAGGGGGCGCCCAGGTCTCGTCAGCTCTCCTGGGTGCCCATGTTCATCGCCTGCTCCACGATCGCCTCCAACTTCTCGTGGTGCGCGCCCTTCCAGTAGGCGCGTCCGCACTGCTCGCACTGGGCGAAGGCGTCGTACGACTGCTGCGTGCCGTGTTCGATGCGGTCGGCGACCTGCTCCTTGGTGGCCTCCTTGAGCAGGCCGTTGCAGGCGGTGCAGCGGGTCCAGGGCTTCAGCTCGGGGGCGAACCGGCCCAGGACGTCGCGGAGTTGGTCCTCGGGCCGGGTGCTGTAGACGAAGGCGCCCGCCCACAGCTCGCGGCGGTGCAGCAGGCCGCGGTCCCGGCTGAGCATGACGCGCTTCTCGGCCGCGGAGCGGGCGGCGAGGGCCGGGTCGCCGATGTCCGTCGACTCGTACGCGGTATCGACGCCCAGGAGGCGCAGGCGGCGGGCGAGGGTGCCCAGGTGGACGTCGAGGAGGAAGCGGAGCGGGGCGCCGGGGACATGCTGCGGCCGGGTGACGGCGCGCACCGTCACGTGCTCGTCCGCCGCGGGGATGTGCGAGGGCGCCACCTCGCGCCCGTCCACGTCGAGCACGCCGACCTCGGTGAGCGGGACGCCGAGTGACTCGACGACATGCCCGAGCGTCGAGACACCGTCGGTGACGACCGCGGTGGCGCCCGTGCGGCGGGCGGGCGGGACGAACATCCCCAGTTCAGGGGCGAATTCGACGTGGATCTCCGGTCCGTTCACCCGGTCAGGATGTCATGGGCGGGGACGCGGGGCCTCAGGGATTTCCGGTGGGCAGGCCGTGTTCCAGGACGGTCAGGGTGCGGTCGACGAGGCCGGCGAAGTCCTCCTGGTGGCCGGTCTCCGCCCAGTACAGGGAGGTCTCCATCAGCCCGCCGATGAGGGACATCGCGAAGACCCGTACCTCCAGGCCGTCCGGGTCCAGGCCGGTGCGCTGCCCGATGATCCGGCACAGCATGCGGCCGGTGACCGACATGCTCTCCATCATCCGCGAGCGCACCGCGGGCACCTCGACCATCAGCCGGGTGCGCAGCCGGGTCACGTCGGGCTCGTCGGCGACACCGACACCGACCGCCTTGTTCATGGCGTACCGCAGCGAGTCCATCCACGGCTCGTCGGCGGGGCGCTCCGTCAGCTCCTGCTCGATGACCGGGTCGTACTCGTCGGTGAGGACGATGTCCTCCTTGGTCGGGAAGTAGCGGAACACCGTGGACGGGGAGACCTCGGCCGCCTCCGCGATCTGTTCGATCGTGGTCGCGTCGTACCCCTGCTCCTGGATCAGCCGGTACGTCGCGTCGCGGATCGCGATGCGGGTCTTCATCTTCTTCCGCTCGCGAAGCCCCTGCTGGGGCCCCGCGGCGGTGGACGAGCTGTGTGCGGTGGCGGCCATGCCGGTCATTGTCCGGCATCCCTCGCAGCCGGGGCCATGGCGGTGTCCTCGGCGGGGGCGGGCGGCGAGACCGGAGCGGGGTTGGGCAGCAGGGCCGCGGCCAGCAGCGCGGTGACGAGCGCGGCGATCCCGGTGACCAGCAGGACCAGGTCCATTCCGTGCAGGTAGGCGGCGTCGGCGGAGGCCGCGAGGGCCCGGTCGCCGAGCCGGGCCGCGACCACATGGGCGCCGACCACGGAGTCCCCGGCGCCGGCGGCGGCCGCGTGCGGCAGCCCGGCGGTGTCGAGCCGGCCGGCGTACGCGCTCGCGAGCAGCGAGCCCAGCAGGGCGATGCCGACCGCGCCGCCCACCTGGCGCACGGTCATCAGCAGCCCGGAGCCGCTGCCGGCCCGGTCGCGGGGCAGTGCGCCGAGGGCCGCGGACATCGCGGGGACGACGGCGAACCCGAAGCCGAGTCCGGCGACCGACAGCCACACGGCGGTGAACCCGTAGCCGTCGCCGACGCTCGTACGGCTGCCGAGGAACCCGGCGAAGGCGAGCGCGACCAGCGCCCCGCTGATCACCGCACGCGGCCCGAACCTCGCGGCCAGCGGTCCCGCTCCCTTCGCGGCCACCAGCAGCCCGGCCATCATCGGCAGCATCCGCACCCCGGTGGCGAGCGCGTCCTGCCCGAGGACCGCCTGCAGATACTGCGGCAGCACGAACATCAGCCCCGACAGCACGAACATGACCAGGGTCGCGGCGAGCGTGTTCAGCAGGAAGCCGCGCTGGGCGAGCAGGGACAGGTCCAGCATCGGCCGGGCGCTGCGCCGCTCGCGCAGGACGAGGAGCGTGACCAGGGCGGCGGAGGCCGCGAAGAAGGCGAGGATCAGCGGGTCGCCCCAGCCGCGGTGCGGGGCCTCGATGATCGCGTAGATCAGGATGCCGAGGCCGGCCGCGGTGAGCGCGGTGGAGACGGCGTCGACCTTGGGGGCGGTGGGGTCGCAAGTCTCGGGGAGCAGCAGGACGCAGGCGGCGATGCCGATCGCGGCCATCGGGACGTTGACCAGGAAGACCGAGCCCCACCAGAAGTGGTTCAGGAGCCAGCCGCCGATGATCGGGCCCAGCGGCAGGCCCAGCGCGGAGGCGGCCGAGACGGCGCCCACGGCCTTGGTGCGCTCGTCGGGACCGAAGAGCGAGGGCAGGACGGCCATGGCGAGCGGCATCACGAGCGCGCCGCCGATCCCCATCACGCCACGCGCGACGACGACCGGCGTGACGCCGTCGGCGAGGGCGCCGAGGAGCGATCCGGCGAGGAAGATCCCAAGACCCGTGATGAGCATCCGGCGCCGGCCGAAGCGGTCGCCGAGCAGCCCGGCGGGGAGCATCAGCGCGGCGAAGACGATGAGATACGCGTCGGCCATCCACTGCTGCTCGCCGGTGGAGGCGCCCAGGTCCCGGGCCATCGTCGGGAGCGCCACGTTGAGGATCGTCGTGTCGAAGCCGAGCACGAGCATGCTCGCGACCAGGGCCCCGAGGGCCCACCAGCGGCGGGGGTCGGGCCGCGTCCCGTCGTACTGAGTGACAGTAACCATGAAATGAGAGTAGCTGTCAAAAGGTAGTTGATGTCAAGGCGTACGCCTGCGGATGGCGCTTGTCCGGTCCCGTAGAGGTGGCCATGGCGCTTGTCCGGTCCCGTAGCAGTGGCCATGGCGCCTTTCCGGGCACGCAGAAGTGGCCGTGGCTCGAAGCCACGGCCACTGAAGAGAGGCGCGTCAAAAGGGCCGGACGGAGCCGGCGCGGGGATCACCCCTGCCGGTAGGCCACCAGTGAGATGCCGATGTAGTGCACGGCGAACGCCGCGAGGGTGAGGGAGTGGAAGACCTCGTGGAAGCCGAACCAGCGGGGGGAGGGGTTGGGGCGCTTGATCCCGTAGATCACGCCGCCCGCGCTGTAGAGCAGGCCGCCCACGACGACCAGGACGAGGACGGCGACGCCGCCCTTGTGCAGGAAGTCGGGGAGGAAGAAGACGGCCGCCCAGCCCATCGCGATGTAGCAGGGGGTGTAGAGCCAGCGCGGGGCGCCGACCCAGAAGACCCGGAAGGCGATGCCCGCCGCCGCGGCGCCCCAGATGCTCCACAGGAGCCACTTCCCCTTGGCGTCCGGGAGCAGCAGCATCGTGAGGGGGGTGTACGTGCCCGCGATGATCAGGAAGATGTTCGCGTGGTCGAGCCTGCGCAGGATGCCGTCCATGCGCGGGCTCCACGTGCCGCGGTGGTAGACCGCGCTCACGCCGAACAGAAGGCAGGCCGTCAGGGCGAAGATCCCGCAGGCGATGCGGGCGCGGGTGGAGTCGGCGAGGGCGGTGAGTACCAGGCCGGAAACGAGTGCGGCCGGGAACATGCCCAGGTGCAGCCAGCCGCGGAGTTTGGGCTTGACCTCGTCCAGTGTCGGATGCGAGAGCTGGTGCGGCAGGGAGATCGCGGCGTGGCCGTCGGCCGGCGAGTCCTTGGCCGTTTCGGGGACGGGCGCAGTCATGGAACGAATCGTACCTACGGAACCGTAAGTTACGTATCAGTACGCCGTAATGAACGGCCAATAGTGGCCATGCTCTCACGAGCGGTGGCGGGGCCGTTCGGGGGTACTCGGGGTGAATCTGTGATGTGCGCCAGGAAACCTCTCGGTGAGTGGCGATGGTCACTCCGCTCAACTGTGCGGCCCTCTGGACATATGCGCAGAGGCGTCGGATGATCAAATGAGTGCGGTCGGCACCGGATGAGCGCCAGGGCAATCACCACGAAGCATCCGGGTCGCAGCCCCCACGGGGCAACTCAACAAAAAAACCCCTCATTTAGGAGCAATCGTGGCGCGCGACATCGCGGCTCCCTCCACCACCGTGCCCACCCACCACAAAGAGCTGGTCTCGTGGGTGAACGAGATCGCAGAACTGACACAGCCGGACAACGTGGTCTGGTGTGATGGATCCGAGGCCGAATACGAGCGACTGAGCGAGGAGCTCGTCCGCAAGGGCACCTTCAAGAAGCTCGACCCGATCAAGCGCCCGAACTCGTACTACGCCGCCTCCGACCCGACCGATGTCGCGCGGGTCGAGGACCGGACGTTCATCTGCTCCGAGAAGGAGCAGGACGCCGGCCCGACCAACCACTGGAAGGCCCCCGCGGAGATGCGGGAGATCTTCAGCGGTGAGAAGGGTGTCTTCCGCGGCTCGATGCGCGGCCGCACCATGTACGTCGTCCCGTTCTGCATGGGCCCGCTCGGCTCGGAGCTCTCCGCGATCGGCGTCGAGATCACCGACTCCGCCTACGTCGCCGTGTCCATGCGCACCATGACCCGCATGGGTCAGGCGGTGCTGGACGAGCTGGGCACCGACGGCTTCTTCGTGCGTGCTGTGCACACGCTCGGAGCGCCGCTGGAGGACGGCGAGGCCGACGTCCCGTGGCCGTGCAACTCCACGAAGTACATCTCGCACTTCCCCGAGACCCGGGAGATCTGGTCGTACGGCTCGGGCTACGGCGGCAACGCGCTGCTCGGCAAGAAGTGCTACGCCCTGCGCATCGCCTCCGTCATGGCGCGCGACGAGGGCTGGCTCGCCGAGCACATGCTGATCCTCAAGCTGACGCCCCCGCAGGGCGAGTCGAAGTACGTCGCCGCCGCCTTCCCGAGCGCCTGCGGCAAGACCAACCTCGCCATGCTGGAGCCGACGGTGCGTGGCTGGACGGTCGAGACGATCGGCGACGACATCGCGTGGATGCGGTTCGGCGAGGACGGCCGGCTGTACGCGATCAACCCCGAGGCCGGGTTCTTCGGCGTCGCGCCGGGCACCGGTGAGCACACCAACGCCAACGCCATGAAGACGCTGTGGGGCAACTCGGTCTTCACCAACGTCGCGCTGACGGACGACAACGACGTCTGGTGGGAGGGCATGACGGAGGAGACTCCGGCGCACCTGACCGACTGGAAGGGCAACGACTGGACCCCGCAGTCCAGCGTCCCGGCCGCCCACCCCAACGCCCGCTTCACCACCCCCGCCTCGCAGTGCCCGATCATCGCGCCCGAGTGGGAGGACCCCAAGGGCGTGCCGATCTCGGCGATCCTCTTCGGCGGGCGCCGCGCCACCGCGGTGCCGCTGGTGACCGAGTCCTTCGACTGGAACCACGGCGTCTTCCTCGGCGCGAACGTCGCCTCCGAGAAGACCGCCGCCGCCGAGGGCAAGGTCGGCGAACTGCGCCGCGACCCCTTCGCCATGCTGCCGTTCTGCGGCTACAACATGGGCGACTACATGGGTCACTGGATCGACGTGGCCAAGGACAAGGACCAGTCCAAGCTGCCGAAGATCTACTACGTCAACTGGTTCCGCAAGAACGACGAGGGCAAGTTCGTCTGGCCCGGCTTCGGCGAGAACAGCCGCGTCCTGAAGTGGATCGTGGACCGGCTCGACGGCAGGGCCGAGGGCGTCGAGACGCCGATCGGCGTGCTGCCGGCCAAGGGTGCCCTCGACACCGAGGGCCTCGACCTCTCCGAGTCCGAGCTGGACTTCCTCCTCACGGTCGACAAGGAGGTGTGGCGCGAGGAGGCCTCGCTCGTGCCCGAGCACCTCAACACCTTCGGCGACCACACGCCGAAGGAGCTGTGGGACGAGTACCGCGCGCTGGTCAAGCGCCTGGGCTGACGCCCCTTTCGAACTCCGCGGCCGGCCGGAGTTGCCCTGACCTGCGACGTCGTCAAGGCCGGCCGCGGTGACAGCAGACCCGGGAGCGCGGGGGCCGGGCCCCCGCGGGGGGGGGGCCCGCGCGCTGGGGGCGG